>NZ_FOOK01000022.1 GCF_900113175.1 Planifilum fulgidum
AATTCAACAAAAAAGGCTGTTGACCCTTCTTTGTCAACAGCCTCAAACCCCGATCCTTCGGGGTTTTTTATTTTTTAAATTTGAGGAAACATTTTACCATCTTGCTTCGTTTACGTTAGTGCAGAGGTTGTATGCCGGGAGATGGGGGATGGGCCGCCGCCGGCGGCCCTTTTCCTCCGTAAGGGTGACAGGCATGTTTCTCTGTTTTAAAGGAAGGAAATATATTGACGACAGTTTGGTTGTGTGATAACATAATTTTTTTGATTTATTGACATACCCCCGCCTTTTGTGATATATTGGAAGCAGATTATGCCTCTGGGGGTGGGTTTTTTGTTCAACATCGGCGACAAGGTGGTTTATCCCCTGCACGGGGCCGGCGTGATCGAATCGATCGAGGAAAAAGAGATTCTGGGCGAGCGGCAGAAGTATTACATCATGAAAATGCCCATCGGGGACATGAAGGTCATGGTCCCGATGAAGAATGTCAAGTCGATCGGTCTGCGCGAAGTGGTGGATGAGGAGACGGTGTCCCGGGTGCTGGAACGGCTGAAAAAACGGGACGGCGGCACCACCGCCAACTGGAACCGGCGCTACCGCGCCAACATGGACAAGATGCGAAGCGGAGACATCTACCAAGTGGCCGATGTGGTCCGGTCCCTGATGCTGCGCGACCGGGAGAAGGGGTTATCCACCGGGGAACGCAAGATGTTGGACAATGCCCGCCAGATTCTGATCAGCGAATTGGTCTTGGCCAAGGGAATCGACGAAGAAGAGGCATCGCGGCTGTTGGATGAGCTGGTTTGTTCGGAAGATCCCGCGGAGTGAAAGATTTTTTGTGAACTGATATTTGTAGCGTTTACCATTTTTTCATTTGCCTATAATGAATACCAGAGGAGGTGAAGCCCCGTGTTGAAGAGGTCGGTTCAGCTTGCCTTCGCATTGGTCGGAGCAACGCTGGGATACCATTTTGGCCCTGCGTTCTTCGAGCTGCTTCGCGAGTCACCCCTCAAGCTCGGTGAAGTGCCTGCACCACACTACATTGGAGCATTGTTGGGGGCGCTCCTCCTGTATGTGGCCACGATCTGGCTTTCGGGCAATGTCGTCAGGTGGATCCGGTGGAGCGAGGAACGGTTGGTGAAGATTCCCGCGGCGGACTTTCTGTTCGGCGCCTTGGGACTGATCCTCGGTTTAATCGTCGCTTTTCTCATTGAGTCTTCCCTTTCCCGTCTTCCCCTGCCAGGCCTTTCATCGGTCCTTCCCATTTTGGCCTCCGCGCTCTTGGGATATCTCGGGTTTCGGGTGGGGTACAAGAAGCGAGATGAGCTGATGTCGATTTTCACGATGGGTCGTCAAAACAAGGATAAAAAGAAAGAGACCCGGGATGTGGATCACAAGATCCTGGACACCAGCGTGATTATCGACGGCCGGATTGCCGACATCTGCCGGACGGGCTTTCTGGAGGGGACGCTGGTGATTCCCAGTTTTGTTCTGGAGGAACTGCAGCACATCGCCGATTCCTCCGACGTGCTGAAGCGAAACCGGGGACGCCGCGGGCTCGACATCCTGAACAAGATCCAGAAGGAATTGAAGATGGAGGTCCTCATCTACGAGGGGGACTTCGAGGAAGTCAACGAAGTGGACAGCAAGCTGGTCAAACTGGCCAAGGTGCTTTCGGGCAAAGTGGTCACCAACGACTTCAACCTGAACAAGGTTTGTGAGCTGCAAGGGGTCAAGGTGCTCAACATCAACGACCTGGCCAACGCGGTGAAACCCGTCGTGCTTCCGGGCGAAGAGATCAACGTGCAGGTGATCAAGGACGGGAAGGAGCATGGGCAGGGAGTGGCCTATCTGGATGACGGGACGATGATCGTCATCGAGGGCGGTCGCGAATTTATCGGCGAAAAGATTGACGTGTTGGTCACCAGTGTGTTACAAACATCTGCGGGGAGAATGATTTTTGCCAAGCCGAAATTGCTGGAGAAGGCCCTCTGAGCCCCTTCGGGCTTTGCTGCCGGAATGAGGCGGCGGTCGGCCTTTGCGGGGCGGGGGCCTGCCGGCATTTTGCAATGCCCCCTGTGTGAAAAATTTCCGCATCGATTCAGGCAAGCGGATTCGCCCGCGTCGGGTGGCTCCTGGCGTTTGGGCGTTCTCTGCATTTTGTGAAAGGGGACAAGTCGTCGTGACCGTCGGTGTCATCATTCCGGCGGCGGGCCGGGGGAAGCGGATGGGGGCTCCCGTGAACAAGCCCTTTCTGCCCCTCGGCGGACAGCCGGTGCTTTTGCACACCCTTCGCGTTTTTGACACCCACCCGCAGGTGGATGAAATCGTGGTCGTTTCCGCCGCCCGGGAGACGGAACGGGTGAAGGAACTTTTGCGGAATCAGGGTTTGTCCAAGGTGACGCAGGTGATTCCCGGAGGGGCTGAGCGTCAGGAAAGCGTGTTCCGGGGACTGAAGGTCCTGTCCACGGAATGGGTGCTCGTCCACGACGCGGTTCGCCCCTTTGTCACCCACGAGCTGATCGATTCCCTGCTTCGGGCCGTCCGCCTCCACGAAGCGGCCGTCTTGGCCGTCCCCCTGAAGGACACGGTGAAGATGGTGGGGGAAGCGGGAGTGGTCGAGAAGACGCCGGACCGCAGACGACTGTGGGCGGTGCAAACCCCCCAGGCTTTTCGCCGCACCCTGCTGGAGGATGCCCACCGGCGCGCCGCGGAAGTCGGACTTGTGGGGACGGACGACGCGATGCTGGTGGAGGAACTGGGGGCGGAGGTCCGGGTGGTTCCGGGGGATTATGCCAACATCAAATTGACGACGCCGGAAGACCTGGCCATTGCCGAAGCGATCTTGACCATGAGGAGAAACAGCCATGATAAGAATCGGACAAGGTTTTGACGTGCACCGATTCCAGGAGGGGCGGCCCCTGATCCTGGGAGGCGTGCGGATTCCCCATTCCCGCGGGCTGATCGGCCATTCCGACGCGGACGTCTTGCTGCATGCGATCGCCGATGCGGTGCTGGGTGCTCTGGGCAAAGGGGATATCGGCACCTATTTTCCCGACACGGATCCCGCCTTCAAGGACGCGGACAGCGCCGAACTCCTGAAGGCGGTTTGGGAGATGGCCCGGAAGGAAGGGTACACGCTGGGCAACGCGGATGCCACCATCATCGCCCAGCGTCCCAAAATGCTTCCCCACATTCCGGCCATGCGCGAACGGATCGCCGAGTTGTTGGAGGCGGACGTGGAACGGGTGAATGTCAAAGCGACCACCACGGAACGGTTGGGGTTCACCGGCCGGGAGGAGGGCATCGCTTCCCTGGCGGTCGTCTGTCTGGTGAAAGAGGGCTGAAGCCTTCTCCTGCCCGGGGCATGCGCGCCTCGCCCCGCGTCGGCATCCCGGTTCCCATACGTGTAAGGCATCGCCTAAGGGGTTTCCGCGAAAGAGGAGGGCTTCCCCTAAACGTTCGGCCGGTCAAGGATCGGACATCGCCCGCGAGGCCGCGCGGCCAGGCCCTGCCGCCGGGACGTCCCGGACCGGCCCGGCAGGGAGTCCCGTACGGATCGGCGGTGTCTTTCCCCGGAAGGATGCCGACACTTGCGATTGATCGTCCCGTGCCCCCCACGGGCGGTGCGGGCGGGGTCTTTCTCCTTGAAAGTCGGCGCGGATGCAGGGGTTCGCCGGTTGACAACGGGGACGGCTTGATGGAAAATAAATTGAAAGATCGAAACGCATCCTATAGGCTGTCGGAATCCATCCGAACGAAAAAAGCGATGACCGGGAGAGTAGGTTGCGGACCGCAGCTGCAGAGAGGGGTGCCGCCGGCTGCAAGCACCCTGCTCGGGACGCATCCGAATGCACCCGCGAGTTGCCGCCCGAAACCGCCGGAACGGCGGGAGTAGGCGCGGACGGGCGCCGCCGTTACCGGCCTTGAGGGGAACTCCCGCCGGGGGGTTCAAGCAGAGTGGAACCGCGGACATCCCGTCTCTGCAGCGATTGCTGCAGAGATTTTTTGTTGGGCGGATGAAGGCCCTTAGCGCCGCGAGCCGTACTTGGCCGGGCATGGGGCCGGAACACGTCACCGGAGGGGGGAAGATGCATGTCCTTTAGGCGGATCAGGGAAAAGTGGGAAGGGATTCGTGAAACCCTTCGTTCCGATATACAGGCGGTATTCGACCGGGATCCTGCGGCCCGCAGCGTCCTGGAGGTGGTGCTCACCTATTCCGGGCTGCACGCCATCTGGATGCACCGCCTCGCCCACTGGATGTACAAAAAGAAGTGGTTTCTCCTCGCCCGGATGCTTTCCCAGTTCAACCGGTTTCTCACCGGGATCGAGATTCACCCGGGAGCCAAAATCGGGAAGGGATTGTTCATCGATCACGGGATGGGCGTGGTGATCGGGGAAACCTGCGAGATTGGAGACAATGTGACGATCTACCAGGGGGTCACCCTGGGGGGGACCGGCAAGGAAAAGGGGAAGCGGCATCCGACCATTGAGGACAATGTGTTGATCGCATCGGGCGCTAAGGTGCTGGGCTCGATGCGGATCGGCCGAAACTCCAAGATCGGCGCCGGTTCCGTGGTCCTGCGGGAGGTGCCTCCCAATTCGACGGTGGTGGGCGTTCCCGGACGCGTGGTGGTGCAGAACGGGGTGCGCGTTCCCAACGATCTGGATCACTGCAACCTTCCGGACCCCGTCAACGAGATGCTCAGCAAGATGCAGGAGGAGATCACCCGCCTGCGGAAAGAAGTGGATTCGCTGAAGAAACAGATGGAAACAGTTCGGGAGGAACAAGAGGATGTCTATTCAACTGTACAACACACTGACTAGAAAAAAAGAGCCCCTCAGGACGGTGGAGCCCGGCAAGGTGAAGATCTACGTGTGCGGTCCCACCGTGTACAACTACATTCACATCGGCAATGCCCGGGTGTTCGTCTTCTTTGACGTGGTCCGCCGCTATTTGAAATACCGGGGGTACGCGGTCACCTACGTGCAAAACCTTACCGACGTGGACGACAAGCTGATCAAAGCCTCCAAGGAGACGGGGCGTCCCGTTCCGGAAATCGCCGAAACATACATCCGGGCTTTCTTCGAGGACATGGACAGCCTGGGAGTGGAGCGGGCGGATGTCCATCCCCGGGCGACGGAGCACATCCCGGAGATGATCGAGGCGATCCGCACGCTGATCGACAAGGGCTACGCCTATGAACGGAACGGCGATGTCTATTTCCGGGCCATGGCCAAGGAGGGGTACGGAAAGCTTTCCCATCAGTCCCTGGAGGAGCTGAAGGCCGGGGCCCGTGTGGAGGTCAACGAGCAAAAGGAGAACCCCCTGGATTTTGCCCTCTGGAAACGGGCCAAACCCGGTGAAATCAGCTGGGAAAGCCCCTGGGGGCGGGGCCGGCCCGGTTGGCACATCGAGTGCTCCGTGATGTCCCGGAAGTATCTGGGGGACACCTTTGACATCCACGCGGGGGGAACCGACCTCACCTTCCCCCATCACGAAAACGAGATCGCCCAAAGCGAGGCGCTCACGGGGAAACCCTTCGCGCTTCAATGGATGCACAACGGTTATATCAATCTGGGGAACGAAAAGATGTCCAAGTCCCTGGGCAACATCGTTTTGGTGAAGGATCTGCGCAGGGAATTTTCTCCCCGGACGATCCGCCATTTCCTCCTCTCCGCCCACTATCGCAACCCGATCCAGTTCACCCGGGAAACGATGGAGCAGATGGAGCGGGGAATCGAGCGGATCGACACGGCCTGGACCAACCTTCGGCACCGGATGAAGGCATCCATGGAGGGGGCGGCGTCGCCGGAAACGACGAAGGCCCTCGATGAGCTGACCCGGGCGTTTGAGGGGGCGATGGATGACGACTTCAACACCGCCGGCGCCATCGGGGTCCTGTTCGACGCGGTCCGGTTGGCCAACGAGCTGGTCGGCCGGGACGTGGTTTCCCGCGGCACCCTTCAGGCGGTCGCCGATTGGTTGGAGCGCTACGGCGGGGAGATCCTCGGTCTGGTGGAGGCCAAGGCGGAAGAGGAGACCGACGAACAGGTGGAGGCATTGATCCGGAAGCGACAGGAGGCCCGGAGACGCCGGGATTTCGCGGAGGCCGACGCGATTCGCGACCAGCTGGCGGCGATGGGGATCATCGTGGAAGACACACCGCAGGGGGTCCGTTGGCGGCGGAAATCCTGAGCGGGGGAGAAGGAAGCGGTGAATCCGGGAAAAGCGAGGATTTGACGCCTATGATCGGAATGACGGACGAAAAGCTCCCCAAAAGGCCCGAGGAGATGAATCCGCTGCTTCTGGCCTACATCGGGGATGCGGTGTATGAACTGTACGTGCGATACCATCTGCTCGCCCGGGGCATTCTCCGGCCGGACGAACTGCAGCGGAGCGCGACCGCCTACGTTTCGGCGGCGGCCCAGGCCGAGGCGGTCCGGCGGACGGAGGAAATGCTGACCGAAGAGGAGCGGGACATCCTTCGGCGGGGCAGAAACGCGAGACCCGGAAGCATCCCCCGGCGGGCGGCGCCGGCCGACTACCGCGCCAGCACGGGTCTGGAGGCCTTGGTCGGCTATTGGTATCTGACGGGACAGTCCGAGCGGCTTCATCAGATGATGCATGCGATATTGCACCGGATGGAAGAGGGCGAAAGCGGATGAACACGGAATGGATTGTGGGACGGCGCTCCGTTTTGGAGGCGATGAAGGCGGGGCGCGAACTGGAGAAGTTGCTGGTGGCCGAAGGGGCCGCCAAGGGCGGATTGGCCGACCTGATCAGGCAGGCGCGGCAGAAGGGGATTCCCGTCCAGCAGGTCCCCCGCAGCCGGTTGGACCGCCTGGCGGAGGGTGCCAATCACCAGGGGGTCGCGGCGGAAGCGGCCGCGTACAAATACGCCCGGCTGGAGGACCTTTTCCGCCGGGCCGAAGAGCGGGAAGAGGCGCCCTTTTTCATTCTTCTGGACGGAATCGAGGATCCCCACAATTTGGGCTCCATTCTGCGGACGGCGGACGCGGCGGGGGCCCACGGGGTGATCATCCCGAAGCGCCGGGCCGCGGGCCTCACCCCCGCCGTCGGCAAAGCCTCGGCCGGCGCCGTGGAATACGTCCCGGTGGTTCGCGTGACCAATCTCCATCGGACGGCGGAGGAGCTGAAGGAGTCGGGATTGTGGATCATCGGCAGCGCTCCGGAGGCGGCTTCGGATTTCACCGAAGCGGACTACACCCTGCCCCTGGCGCTGGTCATCGGCAGCGAAGGGCGGGGCATGAGCCGGCTGATGAAGGAAACCTGCGATCTGCTGGTCCGCTTGCCCATGGCCGGGCGCGTCGCCTCCCTCAACGCTTCCGTGGCCGCCGCCCTTCTGATGTACGAGGTGCTGCGCCGCCGGAGGAGCCAGGGGGATCGCTGATGGAGGAATGGCTGATTGTTGACGGTTACAATGTCCTGGGGGCTTCCCCCGAGGCGGCTCAATCCGGCTCCCTGGAGGAGGCCCGGGACCGGCTGATCCGGCGGCTTTCGGAGTATCAGGCGATATCGGGGAGGAAGGTGATCCTCGTTTTCGACGCCCACCGCATGCCGGGAGCGGGAACGAAACAGGAGCTGGAGCAGATCGAAGTCCACTACACCCGCCACCGGGAAACGGCCGACGAGCGGATCGAAAAGCTGGTGCGACAGCTTCGGCGGCCCGGTCGGCAAATTTTTGTCGCCACGTCGGATTATTTGGAACAACGGATGGTGTTCGGGCAGGGGGCATACCGGATCTCTTCCCGGGAGCTTTTGAGGGAAATGGAAGCGGCCCGGGAAAATCTGAGGCGGGATGCGCTGCTCCGCCCAAAGCCGCGGAAAACGGGAATGGAGGGGCTGTCCGAGGAGGACAGACAGCGGCTGGAACGCTGGAGGAGGAAAAAATAGGCGGAAATTTGACGTTTTTGTAGCGACTCAGATATAATGAAATTACTATGGGGCTTCGAGCAAACAGGGTCGGAGGGATGATGGTGAGCGTTGACCTTCAATCCAGCAAAATGATCCCGCACAACAACTACCGAACGATGACTGACGAAGAATTGGTGGACGGTGTACGGTTGGGGGATACCGGGGCGCTGGAGTATTTGATCAATAAGTACAAAAATTTTGTCAGGGCGAAGGCGCGTTCCTATTTTCTCATCGGCGCCGATCACGAGGACATTTTCCAGGAAGGCATGATCGGCCTGTACAAGGCGATTCGCGATTTCCGGGGGGACAAGCTGGCTTCCTTCAAGGCCTTCGCCGAATTGTGCGTCACGCGGCAAATCATCACCGCGATCAAGACGGCGACGCGCCAGAAGCACATTCCGCTCAATTCATACGTTTCTCTGGACAAGCCCATTTACGATGAGGATTCGGAACGCACCCTGCAGGACGTCCTGACGGGCGGCAGTGCGACGGATCCTGAGGAATTGTACATCAACCGTGAGGAGCACGAGGACATCGAGGACAAAATGGCAAAGATCCTGAGCGAACTGGAACGAAAAGTGCTGATGCTTTACCTGGACGGCCGCTCTTATCAGGAAATCGCGGTCGACCTGAATCGACACGTCAAATCGATCGATAACGCTCTGCAGCGGGTCAAGCGGAAACTGGAGCGTTATCTGGAAATCCGCGAGGTCAGCTCTTAAGCCGCGCGCCGTCCCGGTTCCCGTCGGATGTCCAGCTCGCGCGAAAGACGCGCGATCGGGCCACCTCGCCCTGTTTTGTTATAGACTCCTTCGACACGAGTCCGCAATTTCCTCCTTGTTTTACAAAAGAAAATGTAAAACAATGAAGAGGTATTGATTTCCATCCGCCTTTCCGTCGGAAAATCCGGCGGGGAAAGGCGATTTTCCCCCGTTTTTGTCGGCGGGTGCGCCCCCCTCGGCCCCGGGGAGGGGCCTTTTCTTTTTGGGGAAAGACGCGGGACCCGGCTTTTTTTCGGGACTTGCGGCATTTTTCCCCCGGATTTTTCGGAAAGCTTTTCTTTGCTTGCCGCGGGCGGTTTATAACGGCGTCCATCCGGTGCATAATGGAAAGACGGACGGCCGACTGCCGAACATCCCCTTTTCGTCCCGCCCTCGGTGCGTTCACGGATCCGACGGATTGAATTGACAGGTCGTCGGCCTTGTGATAAAGTTTTGTGGGTATACATCCTTTGGCGGTTACGCCAATTTCTGCGGCAAGGAGGTGCGTTCCATGCGTGTGATCATTACGCTGGCCTGCACGGAATGCTCGGAGCGGAACTACACCACGACCAAAAACAAGCGGAAACATCCGGACCGGTTGGAGCTCAGGAAGTACTGCCCTCGGTGCAATGCACACCGGGTTCACCGTGAAACCAAGTGAGCGATGGAGATGGGAGTGACGGTTCCATGGGTTTTATCGGCCGCCTCGGAATCGGGATACGGAAAAGCTTTACCGGCATCATCGATTTTTTTAAAGGCAGTGTGACGGAGCTCAAGAAGGTTCGCTGGCCGAACCGGAAGGAGCTGATCAGCTACACCGCCGTCGTGGTGATCACGGTGCTGCTGTTGGCTCTCTTTTTCACGGTGATCGATTTAGGGATCGCCAAACTGGTGGACATGATCACCTGAAGCTGTCGGGGAGGAAAACGCCATAAGGGGGGGACAGGGCGGCGAAGCCCCAGGCATGGACAGGAACGATCAGGCCATGGAGAAAAAGTGGTATGTGGTCCACACCTATTCCGGATATGAAAACAAAGTGAAGACCAACCTGGAAAAGCGCGTCCGTTCCATGGAGATGCAGGATAAGATCTTTCGCGTTCTGGTGCCCGTGGAACAGGCGGTGGAACACAAGGACGGAAAGCGGAAAACCGTGATGCGCAAGGTTTTTCCGGGTTATGTCCTGGTCGAGATGATCATGACGGACGACTCCTGGTACGTCGTGCGCAACACGCCGGGTGTGACCGGGTTCGTCGGCTCGTCCGGGGCAGGGTCCAAACCGACCCCCCTTATGCCGGAAGAAGTGCAAGCCATCCTCCGTCAGATGGGGATGGAAGAAACCCGACCCCAGGTTGATTTTTCCGTGGGTGAGAGCGTCCGGGTGAAAAAGGAGCCCTTCACCGATTTCGTGGCAACGGTGGAAGAAGTGGATTTGGACCGCCAGCGGCTTCGGGTCCTGGTCAACATGTTCGGCCGGGAGACTCCGCTGGAGGTGGAGTTTGACCAAGTGGAGAAACTTTGATTTTCTCTTTTCCTTTGCCGGTGAATGTGTTACAATTGCCGTCTGTAAGCCCATGGTGCGCCCGTTGTTCGGTGGAAGGCGGCCGCTCGTCCGCCGCAAGTAAAACAGGCTTTTCGTAAAGGAATGGATTGGCGACCGGATCTCCTGCTCCTTTCGAGTTCCGGCCGACCGGAGCAGTCGCCGGCCGCCAGTGGGAGGGCATGACCCGAAGGAACCACACATGAGGAGGAGGTTGGTCATTGTGGCCAAGAAAGTGGTTAAAGTGGTGAAGCTGCAGATTCCCGCCGGCAAAGCGAACCCGGCGCCCCCCGTGGGACCGGCCCTCGGTCAAGCCGGCGTCAACATCATGGCTTTCTGCAAGGAGTTTAACGCGCGCACCGCGGATCAAGCCGGCCTGATCATCCCGGTGGAGATCACCGTGTATGAGGATCGTTCCTTCACCTTTGTCACCAAAACGCCGCCGGCGGCCGTTCTGCTGAAGAAGGCGGCCGGAATCGAGAAGGGTTCCGGCGAACCCAACAAGAACAAGGTGGCCACCATCAAGCGGAGCAAAGTGCGGGAAATCGCCGAGATGAAGATGCCCGACCTGAACGCCAACGACGTGGAAGCGGCGATGCGGATCGTGGAGGGCACCGCCCGCAGCATGGGCATCGAAATCGAAGATTGAGCCGCCATCAGGCTCTGCGGGACGTTGCCGGAATCCGGCAAGCGAGCGTGACGGTTGCCGCCACGGGCAATCTGCGCGCGTGTGGGAGGAATTTCCGCTACGACCACGAAAGGAGGATGAACCGTGGCGAAACATGGTAAAAGGTACTTGGAAGCGGCGAAAAAGGTGGACCGGGAGAAAATGTACGAGCCCCGGGAGGCTCTGGAACTGGTGAAATCCATCGCCCCGGCCAAATTTGACGAGACGGTGGAGGTGGCTTTCCGCCTGGGGATCGACACCAAACGGGCCGATCAGCAGGTGCGGGGAGCCGTCGTTCTGCCGCACGGGACCGGAAAGACGAAGCGGGTTTTGGTGTTCGCCAAGGGAGAAAAGGCCAAGGAAGCGGAACAGGCCGGAGCCGACTTTGTCGGCGACGACGATCTGATCAACAAGGTGAGCCAGGGTTGGCTCGATTTCGACGTCGTCGTGTCCACGCCCGACATGATGGGGCAAGTGGGTAAGCTGGGCCGGATCCTGGGTCCGAAAGGGCTGATGCCCAACCCGAAAACGGGCACCGTCACCTTCGACGTGGCCAAGGCGGTGCAGGAGATCAAGGCGGGGAAAGTGGAGTATCGCGCCGACAAAGCGGGCATCGTCCACGTTCCGATCGGCAAGGTTTCCTTCGACACCGACAAGCTGACGGAGAACCTGAAGACCCTGGCGGAAGCGCTCATCAAAGCGAAACCCGCCGCCGCGAAAGGGACCTACATGCGCAGTGTCACCGTCTCTTCCACGATGGGGCCCGGGGTGCGGGTCAATCCTGCCGCCTTCGCGAGCCGCTGATAGGAAGCTTCGGTTGACACGGCCTTTTCGGTGGAGTAAGGTTATAGAGTGACAATCGAACAGAGACTGCATGCCGTAGACAGCAGGTGCGCAGACCGCGCTTAATATCCTGCCGAGGCGGGTGACGTTCCTTATGGGAACGCTTTGCGATTTCCCGGCCTTCGTGTGTCTGCGAAGGTTTTTTTCATTTCCAACCGAGGAGGTGGTTCCATGTCCAAGGCCCTGGAGAAGAAAAAACAGATGGTCGCCGAAATCGCCGAGAAACTGAAAAACAGCAAGAGCACGATCCTGACCGACTATCGCGGCCTCACCGTTGCGGAAATGAACGAGTTGCGCAAGCAGCTTCGCGAAGCCGGGGTGGAGTACAAGGTGCTGAAAAACACCCTGACCCGGCGCGCCACGGCGGAGACGGGCCTGAGCGAACTGGACCAGCACCTGACGGGCCCGACGGCCATCGCCTTCAGCGCTGAGGACGTCGTCGCTCCCGCCAAGATTCTGTATAAGTTCTCCAAGGATCACGAAGCCCTGGAGATCAAGGGAGGCGTCGTGGAAGGACGGGTGGTCGGCCTCGACGAGATCAAGGAATTGGCGGATCTGCCGTCCCGCGAGGGACTTTTGTCCATGCTGCTTAGCGTGCTGCAGGCGCCGATCCGCAACTTCGCCCTGGCCGTCAAAGCGGTCGCCGACAAAGAGGGCGGAGAGGCCCAGGAAGCGTGAGTTGCCCACGCCGGCCGTAAGGCAGATCCCCTCAGGTCCGGCGGCGGGCACACGGATTTTGACACTTGGATGAGGAGGTTATGTGAGATGACCAAGGAAGAAATCATTGAGGCCATCAAAGGGATGAGCGTTCTCGAACTGAACGATCTGGTGAAAGCGATCGAGGAGGAATTCGGTGTGACGGCGGCTGCGCCGGTGGCGGTGGCTGCGCCGGGTGCCGCGGCCGAAGCGGCGGAGGAGAAGACCGAATTCGACGTGATCCTGGCCAATGCGGGCAGCTCCAAGATCAACGTGATCAAAGTGGTCCGCTCCATCACCGGATTGGGTCTGAAGGAAGCGAAGGCCCTGGTCGACGAAGCTCCGAAACCGATCAAAGAAGGAGTTTCCAAGGAAGAAGCCGAAGAAATCAAGTCGAAGCTGGAAGAAGCCGGTGCCACTGTCGAGTTGAAGTGACCCACCGGCTGACCCGCCGGCGACTGCCGGCGGGTTGCTTTTATTCCTTGGGGGGAACGGGAAAGGCGGGGTTTGGACTGTCGAAACCGCTGCCATGAGGTGCACCCTTTTGCCCGGGCGGGGAGAGGCCGGAGAAGAGCGGGGGAGAAGAGGGGAGTGAACATCGGTGGACGACCGGTGGGAGCATTATTTTACTTCCCGACCGGAAACCTCCGGAGACGAGCGGCTGATCACCGCGCGCCTCAGGGGGGATGAGCTGCGCTTCTGGACCGATGCCGGGGTGTTTTCCAGACGGGGGATCGACTTTGGAACCCGTCTGTTGATCGAAACGGTTCGGCTGCCGGAGACGGGGGAGATTTTGGATCTCGGGTGCGGTTACGGCCCCGTGGGGATTGCCTGCGCGAAGGCGGCGCCCTCCTGCCGGGTGACCATGGTGGACGTGAACCAAAGGGCGCTCCGGCTGGCGGAGAAAAACGCCCGGCTCAACGGCGTGAGCGCTCGGGTGACCATCCTGGAGAGCGACGGACTGTGCGCCCTTTCGGACCGGCTTTTTGATGCCGTTTTGATCAACCCGCCGATCCGGGCCGGCAAGGCGGTGGTCTATCGGTTGTTCGCCGAGGCGGCGGAGCATCTTCGGCCCGGCGGCTCCCTCTGGGCGGTGATTCGCAAAAAGCAGGGGGCCGAATCCGCGAAGCGGGAACTGGCGAAACATTTTCGGAACGTCACCCGCGTCGAGCAGAAGAAAGGATACTGGATCCTGAAGGCGGACCGGTGAGGGAGGAGAGGCCCCCCGGTGGTTGACACCGGAAGATCGTTGTGATAACGTTATAAAATGCCAACTAATGTGTGGGTGTATTGTGTCCTTTTTTCCTTCCAAAACATTTCCATCCCGGTGCGGGAATAAGCCGCACCGCGATTGGTTAACATGAATAAATAGACTGTTTCAGGTGGGAAAATGCGGTAAAATTGGCCCGTTTTCTTTTTTTGACGGGAAGACGCGCCAATCGGGCACCGAGGGGGGAGCATTCTTGGCAGGCAAAATGGTCCGGTACGGCCGACGCATGCGGCGGAGTTACTCGAGGATCAACGAAGTGCTGGAGCTGCCCAATCTGATTGAGATCCAGCAGAAATCGTACCAGTGGTTCCTGGAAGAAGGATTGCGCGAGATGTTTCAGGACATCTCGCCGATCGAGGACTTTACCGGCAACCTCGTCCTGGAGTTCATCGACTACAGCTTGGGAGAACCGAAGTATACGGTGGAGGAGGCGAAGGAGCGGGATGTCACCTACGCGGCGCCGCTCCGGGTGAAGGTTCGCCTCATCAACAAGGAGACGGGCGAGGTGAAGGAACAGGAGGTGTTTATGGGCGATTTCCCGCTGATGACGGAGACGGGCACCTTCATCATCAACGGTGCCGAGCGGGTGATCGTCAGCCAACTGGTACGCTCTCCCAGCGTCTATTACAGCATGAAGATAGATAAAAACGGAAAACCGATGTACACGGCCACCGTGATCCCCAACCGAGGGGCGTGGTTGGAGTTTGAAACCGACGCCAAGGATATCCTCTACGTGCGGATCGACCGCACGCGGAAGATCCCGGTGACGGTTCTTTTGCGTGCCTTGGGATTCAGCAGCGATGCGGACATCCTCAACCTGCTCGGGGAGGACGAGTTTGTCCGCAACACGCTGGACAAGGACAACACCGGTTCGACGGAAAAGGCGCTGATCGAAATTTACGAGCGCCTGCGCCCGGGCGAGCCGCCGACGGCGGAAAACGCCCGCAGCCTGCTGTATTCCCGGTTTTTCGATCCGAAGCGGTATGATCTGGCCCGTGTGGGACGGTACAAGATCAACAAGAAGCTTCACATCAAGAACCGCCTGCTGAACCAGCGCCTGGCGGAACCGATCGTCGATGTCGAAACCGGAGAGATCATCGCCGAGGCGGGCCAGGTGGTGGACCGTCGGACCCTGAACAAGCTGCTTCCCTATCTGGAAGGGGAGAAGGCCGTCGGAATCAAGGAATATCCCCTGCGCGGCGGCGCCGTGGAGGGTACCTGCCGGCTGCAGACGATCAAGATCTTCTCTCCGGAACAGGAAGGCAAAGTGATCAACGTGATCTCCAACGCCGTGGTGGATCCGTCGGTCAAGTACATCACACCGGCCGACATCGTCGCCGCCGTCAACTACTTCATCAACCTGCTCCACGGCGTGGGCAGCACGGACGACATCGACCACCTCGGCAACCGGCGCCTCCGTTCCGTCGGGGAGCTGCTTCAGAACCAGTTCCGCATCGGCTTGTCCCGGATGGAGCGGGTGGTTCGGGAGCGGATGTCGATCCAGGATGCCAACGCCATCACGCCCCAGGCCCTGATCAACATCCGGCCGGTGATCGCCGCCATCAAGGAGTTTTTCGGAAGCAGCCAGCTTTCCCAGTTCATGGACCAGACCAATCCCCTCGCCGAGCTGACCCACAAGCGGCGGCTTTCCGCCCTGGGACCGGGCGGGCTCACCCGGGAACGGGCCGGTTTCGAGGTGCGGGACGTCCACCACTCCCACTATGGAAGAATGTGCCCCATCGAAACGCCGGAGGGTCCCAACATCGGGCTGATCAACTCCCTTTCCACCTACGCGAGGGTGAACGAGTACGGTTTCATCGAGACGCCCTACCGGAAGGTGGATCCGGACACCCACCGGGTGACGGACGAGATCGTCTACCTGACCGCCGACGAAGAGGATAACTACTACATCGCCCAGGCCAACGCGCCGCTGGATGAAGAGGGGTATTTCGTCAACGAGCAGGTGGTGGTCCGCTACCAGGATGAAACGATCTCGGTGCCCCGGGAGCGGGTCGATTTCATGGACGTGTCCCCCAAACAGGTGGTCTCCGTGGCGACGGCCTGCATTCCGTTTTTGGAAAACGACGACTCCAACCGCGCCCTGATGGGGTCCAACATGCAGCGGCAGGCGGTTCCCCTCCTGAAGCCGCGCGCACCCTACGTGGGCACGGGAATGGAATACAAGGCGGCCCGGGATTCCGGCGTCACCGTCATCGCCAAGCGCCCGGGGGTGGTCGAACGGGTGACCGCCGACGAGATCTGGATCCGCCACGAGGAGGAAGTGGACGGCCGGATCGTCAAGGGCGACTTGGACAAATACAAACTGATCAAGTTTGCCCGCTCCAACCAGGGCACCTGCATCAACCAGCGGCCCATCGTCAAGGTGGGCGACCGGGTGGAGAAGGGGGACACCATCGCCGACGGCCCCTCCACCGAACTGGGGGAACTGGCCCTGGGTCAAAACGTCCTCGTCGCCTTCATGACCTGGGAAGGATACAACTATGAGGACGCCATTCTTCTCAGCGAAAAGCTGGTGAAGGAGGACGTCTACACCTCGATCCACATCGAGGAATACGAATGCGAAGCCCGGGACACCAAGCTGGGTCCCGAGGAAATCACCCGGGACATCCCCAACGTCGGGGAGGACGCCCTCCGGAACCTGGACGAACGGGGAATTATCCGCATCGGTGCCGAAATCAAGGCGGGCGACATCCTCGTCGGCAAAGTGACCCCCAAAGGGGTGACCGAGCTGACCGCCGAAGAGCGGCTCCTCCACGCCATTTTCGGTGAAAAGGCGCGGGAGGTGCGGGATACCTCCCTCCGCGTTCCCCACGGCACCGGCGGCATTGTCGTCGACGTGAAGGTGTTCACCCGGGAAAACGGGGACGAACTGCCCCCCGGCGTCAACCAGCTGGTCCGGGTGTACATCGCCCAGAAGCGGAAAATTTCCGAAGGGGACAAGATGGCGGGCCGCCACGGGAACAAAGGGGTGATCGCCCGCATCCTGCCCGAGGAGGATATGCCCTTCCTCCCGGACGGAACGCCGGTGGAAGTGGTGCTCAACCCCCTGGGCGTGCCATCGCGGATGAACATCGGACAGGTGCTGGAGACGCACCTGGGGATGGCCGCCAAAACCCTGGGTCTCTACATGGCCACGCCGGTCTTTGACGGAGCGAACGAGTACGACGTGATGGAAGCCCTGAAGGAAGCGGGGCTGGATGAGGACGGGAAGACGATCCTGTATGACGGCCGGACCGGCGAACCCTTCGAAAACCGCGTGACCGTCGGCGTGATGTACATGATCAAGCTGGCCCACATGGTGGACGACAAAATCCACGCCCGTTCCACCGGACCCTACTCCCTGGTCACCCAGCAGCCGCTGGGCGGGAAGGCGCAGTTCGGCGGTCAGCGGTTCGGAGAGATGGAGGTGTGGGCGCTGGAGGCGTACGGAGCCGCCTACACCCTGCAGGAGATTCTCACCGTCAAATCGGATGACGTGGTCGGCCGCGTCAAGACCTATGAAGCGATCGTCAAAGGGGAAAACGTTCCGGAACCCGGTGTCCCCGAATCCTTCAAGGTGCTCATCAAGGAGCTGCAAAGCTTGGGCATGGATGTGAAAATCCTCGCGGAAAACGAGGAAGAGATCGAGATTCAGGAGATGGAGGAAGAGGAGTCCGCGGGTGACAAACTGGGATTGGATCTGCAAAGCGGGGAAGTCCAAAAGACCCCTTCCACTTCCTAAGGACCGCCGCCGGCGGGCATCGCAGCAAAACGACCGCAATCAAACGCAAATGACGGCACCTGCCCGCGATCCGCAGTCCACGGCGTGAATCGGGATGATCCTGAGGGAGGAATGCCCTGTGCTGGACGTCAACAACTTTGAATTCATGAAAATCGGCCTGGCCTCTCCGGAGAAGATCCGTTCCTGGTCCCGCGGCGAAGTGAAAAAGCCGGAGACCATCAACTACCGGACGCTGAAGCCGGAAAAGGAAGGGCTGTTCTGCGAGAAGATCTTCGGCCCGACGAAGGATTGGGAATGCCATTGCGGAAAATACAAGCGGGTCCGTTACAAGGGGGTTGTCTGCGACCGCTGCGGCGTGGAGGTGACCCGGGCCAAGGTCCGCCGGGAGCGGATGGGGCATATCGAACTGGCCGCCCCGGTAGCCCATATCTGGTATCTGAAGGGGATTCCCAGCCGGATGGGGCTGGTCCTGGACATGTCTCCCCGCTCCCTGGAGGAAGTGATCTATTTCGCCTCCTACGTCGTTGTCGATCCCGGCCCGACGCCCCTGGAGAAAAAGCAGCTCCTGTCCGAGAAGGAGTACCGCAGCTACCGGGAGAAGTACGGCAACGCCTTCACGGCGATGATGGGGGCGGAGGCCATCAAGCGGCTCCTGCAGGAGATCGATCTGGACAAGGAAGTGGAGGCCCTGAAGCAGGAGCTGGCCACCGCCCAGGGGCAGCGCCGCAACCGGGCGATCAAGCGGCTTGAAGTGCTCGAAGCCTTCCGGAATTCCGGCAACCGTCCGGAGTGGATGGTGCTCGAAGTGCTCCCGGTGATTCCGCCGGAACTGAGGCCGATGGTTCAACTGGACGGCGGCCGGTTCGCCACCTCGGATTTGAACGACCTGTACCGCCGGGTGATCAACCGGAACAACCGCCTGAAGCGCCTGTTGGATCTGGGCGCCCCGGACATCATCGTCCAGAACGAAAAGCGGATGCTGCAGGAAGCGGTGGACGCCCTGATCGACAACGGCCGCCGCGGCCGTCCGGTGACCGGTCCCGGCAACCGCACCCTCAAATCCCTTTCCCACATGCTGAAGGGGAAACAGGGGCGCTTCCGCCAAAACCTGCTGGGTAAGCGGGTGGACTACTCCGGCCGGTCGGTGATCGTCGTCGGCCCCAACCTGAAGATGTATCAGTGCGGCCTGCCCAAGGAGATGGCGCTGGAACTGTTCAAGCCCTTCGTGATGAAGGAGCTGGTGGCCAAGGGGCTGGCCCACAACATCAAGAGCGCCAAGCGGAAGGTGGAGCGGCTTCACCCCGAAGTGTGGGATGTGCTGGAGGAAGTGATCAAGGAGCACCCCGTCCTCCTGAACCGGGCCCCCACGCTGCACCGCCTGGGGATTCAGGCCTTCGAGCCGGTGCTGGTGGAAGGAAGGGCGATCAAGCTGCATCCCCTCGTATGTACGGCGTACAACGCCGACTTCGACGGGGACCAAATGGCCGTCCACGTTCCCCTTTCCGCCGAAGCCCAGGCGGAGGCGCGGCTGTTGATGCTGGCGGCCCACAACATCCTCAACCCGAAGGACGGAAAACCGGTGGTGACCCCCTCCCAGGACATGGTGCTCGGCTGCTACTACCTGACCCTGGAGAAGGAAGGGGACAAAGGGGAAGGACGCCGCTTCGCCACGCCGGGTGAGGCGATCAATGCCTATCAGCAGGGGCTCGTCACCCTGCACGCGCGGATCGTCATCCCGGTCCGCAGCCTGAAAAAGACGTCCTTCACCGAAAAACAGAAGAACGCGCTGCTCATCACCACGGTCGGCAAGCTGATCTTCAACGAGATTTTCCCTGAAGCATTCCCCTACATCAACGAGCCGACCAAAAAGAACCTGACGGAAGGAACCCCTGACCGGTACTTCATCTATGAAAAGGGTGTCGACATTCTGGAGAAAATCCGGAGCCTTCCGGAAACCGACGCGGTGAAGAAAGGGTTCTTGGGCACGATCATCGCCGAGTGTTTCCGCCGGTTCGGCACCACCCAGACGACCATCGTTCTGGACAAGATCAAAGAACTGGGCTACTCCTACTCCACCAAGGCGGGGATCACCATTTCCGTCACCGACGTGGTGGTGCCCGAGGAGAAGAAGGAGATTCTGAAAAAGGCCGAAGAAAAGGTCGATCTGGTGATGAAGCAGTACCGGCGCGGGCTCATCACCGACGAAGAGCGGTACGATCGCGTCATCTCCATCTGGAGTCAGGCCAAGGATGAGATCACCGACATCCTGATGAAGAAACTGGGCAAATTCAACTCGATCTACATGATGGCCAACTCCGGAGCCCGGGGGAACGTTTCCCAGATCACCCAGCTGGCGGGGATGCGCGGTCTGATGGCCAACCCGGCCGGGAAGATCATCGAGCTTCCTATCAAGTCCAACTTCCGGGAAGGCTTGACCGTGTTGGAGTACTTCATCTCCACCCACGGCGCCCGGAAGGGGCTGGCGGACACGGCGCTCCGGACGGCGGACTCGGGTTACCTCACCCGCCGTCTCGTGGACGTGGCCCAGGATGTGATCGTCCGCGAAGAGGACTGCGGCACCGACAAGGGACTCACCGTCCGCCGGATCGAAGACGAGGGGAAAGTGATCGAGGAGCTCTACGACCGGATTGTCGGCCGCTACGCCTTCAAGACGATCCGCCATCCGGAGACCGGGGAAGTGATCGTCGAGCGGAACAAGATGATCGACGAGGACATCGCCCGGCGCATCGTGGATGCCGGCATCGAGGAAGTGGAGATCCGCTCCGTCCTCTCCTGCCGGACCCGGCACGGGGTGTGCAAGATGTGCTACGGCCGCAACCTGGCCCTCGGCACCCCGGTGGAGATCGGCGAAGCGGTCGGGATCATCGCCGCCCAGTCGATCGGCGAGCCGGGAACCCAGCTCACCATGCGGACCTTCCACACCGGCGGCGTGGCCGGGGACGACATCACGCAGGGTCTGCCCCGGGTGCAGGAACTGTTTGAGGCCCGCAACCCGAAAGGACAGGCGACGATTTCCGAAATCAGCGGGGAAGTCGTGGACATCCGCGAGACGCGGGATCGCCGGGAAATCGAGATCAAGGGCGAAGTGGAAACCAAGGTCTACGGCATTCCCTACGGGTCGCGCCTGCGGGTTTCCGTCGGGGACCGGGTGGAGCCCGGAGACGAACTGACCGAAGGATCGATCGATCCGAAGGAGCTCCTCCGCGTCAAGGGCATCCGCGGCGTTCAGGACTACCTCCTGCAGGAAGTGCAGAAGGTGTACCGGATGCAGGGGGTGGAGATCAACGACAAACACATCGAAGTGATGATCCGTCAGATGATGCGCAAGGTGCGCATCACCGACGCGGGGGACACCGATCTCCTCCCGGGGTCCTACGTCGACATCCACGAGTACGAAGAGGCCAACAAGAAGGTGCTGCTGGAAGGAAAAGAGCCGGCTGTTGCCCGGCCCATCCTCCTGGGGATCACCAAGGCCTCCCTGGAAACCGAATCCTTCTTGTCGGCGGCCTCCTTCCAGGAGACGACCCGGGTGCTCACCGACGCCGCGATCAAGGGCAAGGTGGACCGGCTGCTGGGGCTGAAGGAAAACGTGATCATCGGAAAGCTGATCCCGGCCGGCACGGGCATGGCCCGCTACCGCAACCTGAAGGCCAAGGTTCGCGACGAAGGGCAAAGCGACGGCGAAGGAGCGGAACAGGAGAAGGTGCTGGTAGACTGACGCGTCGCCATGCCCTAAGCGGGCGGGAAGGACGGATCGGGGCAGCGGCAATTGTCCCGATCCGTCGGCTTTCCTTTCCGGTGTTGGACCTTATTGACAACGTTTCGGCAAGGTGTTAAGATATCGTCGTGTGCTTGGTAAATTTCACTTTGGAGGGCTACCCGTGTCTTATGAAAAAGTGAAAGAGGCGAAGTCCTTATTGATCGGTACCAAGCAGACGAAAAAAGCAATTGAACAAGGGAAGGTGCAGGAAGTCGTCGTTGCGCAGGATGCAGACCAACACGTGATCTCGCCGGTCATCTCCATGTGCCGGAACCGGGGAATCGCCGTCACCTACGTCGATTCCATGAAGGAGCTGGGGAAAGCCTGTGGAATCGAAGTGGGTGCCGCCACGGCGGCGATCTTGAAGGAGTAAGCTTCCGGCGCGTTTGTTCCGGTCCGGTGCCATCGGGTGGTGCGGAAGATGCATGCCGCTTTTGCGGGATGCGTACCTGTTGTGCGCAAAGGGACGATGCCCTTCCTTTGTCCACAAATGAACCGCCTGGTTCTGTGGTCTTGAATTCGATGGGGAGGAGGTGGCATATTTGCCCACAATCAACCAGCTGATTCGGAAAGGACGGAAGCGCAAGCAATCCAAATCGGCGGCGCCGGCCCTGCAATACGGATACAACAGCTTCCGCAAGGAGCTGATTTCCCAGAACTCTCCGCAGAAGCGCGGCGTTTGCACCCGTGTGGGGACGATGACCCCGAAAAAGCCGAACTCCGCGCTTCGCAAATACGCCCGGGTTCGCCTCTCCAACGGGATTGAGGTGACCGCGTACATTCCGGGGATCGGCCACAATCTTCAGGAGCACTCGGTTGTTCTCGTGCGGGGCGGACGGGTGAAGGACTTGCCTGGTGTGCGTTATCACATTGTCCGCGGTGCGCTGGACACGGCCGGCGTGGAGAACCGGAGACAAGGCCGCTCCAAATATGGAGCCAAACGGCCGAAGAAGTGACGCCAGCATGAACCATCGAAGGAGACATACCGCGCGGTAAAGGAGGGAAACGCATGCCACGCAAGGGACCGGTACCCCGTCGGGAAGTCCTTCCCGATCCGATTTACAACAGCAAGCTGGTGACACGGCTGATCAACCGGCTGATGATTGACGGAAAGAAAGGGAAAGCCCAGCGGATCCTGTACGAAGCCTTCGACATCATCCGCGAACGGACGGGCAAGGATCCGATGGAAGTGTTTGAGCAGGCGCTGAAAAACGTGATGCCTGTCCTCGAAGTGAGGGCTCGCCGCGTCGGCGGGGCCAACTATCAGGTGCCCGTCGAAGTGAAGCCGGACCGGCGCACCAGCCTGGGACTGCGCTGGTTGGTCAACTATGCGCGGTTGCGCAATGAGAAGACCATGCAGGAGCGGTTGGCCAACGAAATCATGGATGCGGCCAACAACACCGGCGCGGCGGTGAAGAAGAAGGAAGAAACCCACCGGATGGCGGAAGCCAACCGGGCGTTTGCACACTATCGCTGGTAATCCCTCTGCAAGCGGAGTTTGAAAGGAGACATTCCGATGGCACGTGAATTTTCGTTGGAAAACACGCGCAACATCGGGATCATGGCTCACATCGACGCCGGTAAGACGACGACCACGGAACGGATCCTGTTCTACACCGGCCGCGTGCACAAGATCGGAGAGGTGCACGAGGGCGCGGCCACCATGGACTGGATGGAGCAGGAGCAGGAGCGCGGGATTACCATCACCTCCGCAGCGACCACGTGCCAGTGGAAAGGTCATCGGATCAACATCATCGACACTCCGGGACACGTCGATTTTACCGCCGAGGTGGAGCGGTCCCTGCGCGTATTGGATGGAGCGGTGGGGATCTTTTGCGCCAAGGGCGGCGTGGAACCCCAGTCCGAAACCGTTTGGCGGCAGGCGGACAAGTACCGCGTCCCCCGGATCGCCTACATCAACAAGATGGACATTGTCGGGGCCGATTTTTACGGTGCCGTCGAGCAGATCCGCGAGCGGCTCGGGGCCAACGCGGTGCCCATCCAACTGCCCATCGGGGCCGAGGATACCTTTGAAGGGATCATCGACCTGATCAAGAACTGCGCCTATTACTATCTGGACGATCTCGGAACCCGCAGCGAGGCGCGGGAGATCCCCGACGAATACAAGGAGAAGGCGGAAGAGTACCGGATGCAGCTGCTGGAAAAGGTGGCTGATCTGGACGACGAGCTGATGATGAAGTACCTGGAAGGGGAAGAGATCACCGAGGAGGAGATCAAGCGCGTCCTCCGGAAGGGAACGGTCAACGTTGAGATTGTTCCCGTCCTGTGCGGCTCCTCCTACAAGAACAAAGGGGTTCAGCTCCTTTTGGACGCGGTGGTCGATTATCTGCCGTCTCCGCTGGACGTGCCGGACATCCAGGGCGAGCTTCCGGACGGCACGGAGTCTCACCGGAAAACGGGGGACGACCAGCCCTTCGCGGCGCTGGCCTTCAAGATCATGACCGACCCCTATGTCGGGAAGCTCACCTTCTTCCGCGTCTATTCCGGCACCCTCAATTCCGGCACCTACGTGCTCAACTCCACCAAGGGCAAGCGGGAACGGATCGGCCGAATCCTGCAGATGCACGCCAATCACCGGGAAGAGATCAGCACCGTGTATGCCGGTGACATCGCCGCCGCCGTCGGGCTGAAGGACACCACGACGGGGGACACCCTGTGCGATGAAAAGCATCCGATCATCCTGGAATCGATGGTCTTCCCCGATCCGGTCATTTCGGTGGCCATCGAGCCGAAGACCAAGGCCGATCAGGACAAAATGGCGCTGGCCCTCGTCAAACTGTCCGAGGAAGATCCCACCTTCCGCACCCATACCGACGAGGAGACGGGGCAGACGATCATCTCCGGGATGGGCGAACTCCACCTGGACATCATCGTCGACCGGCTGAAGCGGGAGTTCAAGGTGGAGGCCAACGTGGGCGCACCCCAGGTGGCCTACAAGGAGACCTTCCGCAAGTCGGCCAAGGTGGAAGGAAAATACATCCGGCAGACCGGCGGACGCGGTCAGTACGGCCACGTCTGGATCGAGTTCGAGCCGCTGCCTGAAGGATCCGGCTTCGAATTTGAGAACAAGATCGTCGGCGGCGTCGTGCCGAAGGAGTACGTCCCCGCCGTTCAGGCCGGCATCGAGGAAGCCATGCAAAACGGCGTCCTGGCCGGGTATCCCATGACCGACATCAAGGCCACCCTTTTCGACGGGTCCTACCACGAAGTGGACTCCTCGGAAATGGCCTTCAAGATCGCCGGCTCCCTCGCCCTGAAAGCGGCGAAGGACAAGTGCGACCCGGTTCTGCTGGAGCCGATCATGAAGGTGGAAGTCACCGTCCCCGAAGAATACATGGGGGACATCATCGGGGACATCAACTCCCGGCGCGGCCGAGTCGAAGGCATGGATTCCCGGTCGGGTTCCCAGGTGATCCGGGCCTTCGTCCCCTTGGCGGAGATGTTCGGGTATGCGACCAACCTGCGCTCGCGCACCCAGGGCCGCGGCACCTACGTCATGCAGTTTGACCATTACGAGGAAGTGCCGAAGAACATCGCCGATGAGATCATCTCCAAGGCGTCGGGCCAGTGATCCCGACATGAACCAGTTCCGAAGCGGCCTGCCGCTTCCAGCTATAATTTGAAGCACCCGGCCGGGCGGTTCGGGTGGAGATGAGAATCTGAAACACACAAAGGAGGATGCAGTATCATGGCTAAAGCCAAATTTGAGCGCACCAAGCCGCACGTCAATGTCGGCACCATCGGTCACGTCGACCACGGAAAAACCACGCTGACCGCGGCGATCACCACCGTGCTTTCCAAAACCGGCGGAGCGGTTGCCACCGCCTATGATGAGATCGACAAGGCGCCGGAAGAAAAAGAGCGGGGGATCACCATCTCCACCGCCCACGTCGAGTATGAAACCGAAAATCGTCACTATGCTCACGTGGACTGCCCGGGTCACGCCGACTACGTGAAAAACATGATCACCGGGGCTGCCCAGATGGACGGAGCGATCCTCGTCGTTTCCGCCGCTGACGGTCCGATGCCGCAAACCCGGGAGCACATCCTGCTTGCCCGCCAGGTGGGCGTTCCCTACATCGTCGTCTTCCTGAACAAGGTGGACATGGTGGACGACGAAGAACTGCTCGAGCTGGTTGAAATGGAAGTGCGGGACCTGCTCTCCGAATATGATTTCCCCGGCGACGAAGTGCCGGTCATCAAGGGTTCCGCCCTCAAAGCCCTGGAAAACCCGGAAAGCGAATGGGCCGACAGCATCCGCGAGCTGATGAAGGTCGTGGACGAATACATTCCGACGCCCCAGCGGGATGTCGACAAGCCCTTCATGATGCCGGTGGAAGACGTGTTTTCCATCACCGGGCGCGGTACGGTGGCCACGGGTCGTGTGGAACGCGGAACCGTCAAAGTCGGGGACGAAGTGGAAATCGTCGGCCTGAACGAAGAACCGAAGAAAACGGTTGTCACCGGGGTGGAAATGTTCCGGAAGCTGCTTGACCAAGCCGAGGCCGGCGACAACATCGGTGTCCTGCTCCGCGGGGTCGAGCGGAAAGAAGTGGAGCGCGGACAAGTGCTGGCCAAGCCCGGCAGCATTCAACAGCACACCAAGTTCACCGCTCAAGTCTACTGCTTGACCAAGGAAGAGGGCGGACGTCACACCCCGTTCTTCAACGGTTATCGTCCCCAATTCTACTTCCGCACCACCGACGTGACCGGTGTCGTCAAGCTGCCGGAAGGCACTGAAATGGTGATGCCCGGCGACAACGTCACCCTGGAAGTGGAACTGATCGCTCCGATCGCCATCGAACAGGGAACCAAATTCGCGATCCGCGAAGGCGGCCGCACGGTCGGAGCCGGTTCGGTGACGAAAGTCGTCGAATAAGATTTGCGCCTGGCTTTAAAAAGCCGTCGACCTGTACAGGTCGGCGGCTTTTTTGTGTTGTGCTTGAGTCGCTGCCAATCCAATTCCGCCGTTTGCAAAAACGGCTTTAGTCTCCGGCGGAAGCGGGCAAACCTGCGGGCAACGATCCGCCGAATGATTTCGGTCCTTGAATTCGCCCGTCCCTCAGGGGGAATGCTTTTCGGGCCGGGCATGTGCGGGGGAACGGTACGGGCAGGTTTAGGTCGGCGACAAGACAATGCCGGCCCAGATCAGGAAAAAGCCGACATCCGGCGCCGCTTAATGAAAAATACTTTATCAATTGAAACAAGCCCGTTATAATACTAAGAGATCCCATTTGATTGAATTATCATTTATTTTGTCTTACCGAAATATTCCGTTTACGGGAGGGAGACGGTGAAGAGAAGGTTGTCCGCTTTTGCCATGCTGATTTTGCTCGCGGCATCGCTTGCGGGATGCGGCACTTTTCTGGGAGACACCTTTAACGGCGACGGCGAAAAACAGGTGCTCAACTTGGTGGAAAAGGCGGAACCGATCAACCTGGACACGGCCAAGCTGATCGACGACAGCTCGGTGAAAATTGCGACCAATGTGCTGGAGGGCCTGATGCGCCTGGGTCCGGACAACCGGCCGGAACCGGGGATGGCCGCCGATTTTCCGGAGATCAGCAAGGATAAAAAAACCTATACCTTCAAGCTGAGGGATGCGAAATGGAGCGACGGTCGGCCGGTGACGGCCCACGATTTCGAATATGCCTGGAAACGGGCGCTCAATCCCCAAACCAAGTCGGCCTACGCCTTTATCCTGTATCCGATTGATGGGGCGGAAGAATACCACACGGGCAAGGGGCGGGCGGAGGATGTGGGGGTCAAGGCCCTTGACGACAGGACCCTCCAGGTCCGGCTGAAGGAGCCCATTCCCTATTTTCTCAGTCTCACTTCCTTCATCACCTATTCTCCTCAGCGAAAGGATATTGTGGAAAAATATGGGGACGACTACGCCAAGGATGCGGACAAGATGGTCTACAACGGGCCCTTTGTGATGTCGGACTGGAAGCATCAGCACAGTTACCAGTTTGTCAAAAACAAGCATTACTGGGACCGGGAAAACGTCCACCTCGACGTGGTGAACGTCCGGATCGTCCCCGATGCGGAAGAAGCGATGGGGATGTACGTTTCCAATCAGGCGGACGTGGTGATGCTGAACAACGATCTGATCGACGCCTTCAAAGACACCAAGGAGTTCGTCTCGGCCAACAGCGGAACCATCTATTTCCTCCGGTTCAACACGAACTTTTCGATCTTCGGCAACAAAAAAATCCGCCAAGCCTTCAGCCTGTCGGTGGATCGGGAGGAGCTGATCGCAAAGGGGTTGAAGGACGATGTGCCCGCAGGGGGCATGGTGCCCCCGCTCGTGATGGGGCACGAGGGGTATTTCCGGGATCATGCGAAGGAATACGTGAAATATGAGCCGGAAAAAGCCAAAATTCTGCTGCAGGAGGGGATGAGGGAACTGGGTATCGATACCCTCCCGGCCATCGAGCTGCTCGTCTATGACGATGACCGGAAACATATCGCCCTCACCCTGAAGGAGCAATTGAAAAAGGTCCTCGGCGTGGAGATCCGGATCAATCCCCTTCCGCAAAAACAGAAAATGGAAATGGAGGAGCGGGGAAAATTCCAGCTTTCCTTCTTTCGGTGGACGGGGGATTACAACGATCCGATGACCTTCCTCGACATGTGGCATTCCAAAAACGCCCTCAACTTCGGCCGGTGGAGCAACGGGCGGTATGACGAACTGATCGAACGGTCCCGCGGAAACGCCGACTTCAAAAAACGGGAGAAGGACCTGATTCAGGCGGAGAAAATCCTGGTGGAGGAGGCGGGGGCGGTTCCCCTATATTACGAAAAGGAAGCGTTCCTTCAAAAGACTTACGTCAAGAATCTGGTCCGCCATCCGGTCGGGGCCAAGTACACCCTGAAGTGGGTCCGCATCGAAGGGAAGCCCTGATGAAGGGGGCATGAACGAAGACCGCTGATTTTTTTCCGGAATGGTATCGGGGGGAGACGTGGAACCGGTTCCTGTGCTCTTGGTCCGGGAGGACATGCCCATGGCCGGCGGCTGCTGGGGTCGGATCGGGGGGATCGCCCGTTTCGGATGAGGGATGCGCTTTTCCGGAACGCAGACGGTTGATGGGGGGCCGACGGAGCATTTCGGCGACCGCGTCCGGGTGGATGGGGCCTGCCCACGCGCCGCCTCCGGGGCGGGCGCGGAAAAGTGCGGGCGCCTCCGCGCTTTTTGAGCCGACTGGGTGAAGGGCGAGAAGCGCCGCAGCCGTCATGTCGACGGCGGGATGGCAGCTTCGGGGAACATTCCCGCGACGTGATCTGCATGGGGGCGGTGGATCGGACGTGGCCGTTCAAAGGGCCGGGCGGGTCGAGGAGAAACCGGATCCGGAAACGGGGAACCGGTTGACCGGGGGAAGATCAATCCCCCTGTAGCGATATATATAATATAATGAGAAAATGAAAAGCCGGGTAAGATGCCGACTTTTTCTTGCATCTGTCCCGGCCTTTTTATATAATATAACACGTTGGTTTGTGGACAGCGATGAAGCGGAAGGTTGCCGACACACCCGGCCCCTTTGCCATGGGTGGTCGGGAAATTTTCGCGGAGAAGTCCATTGTCAAAATGGGCGAAAGGGAGGGGCATCGATGGCCAAACAGAAAATTCGCATCCGGCTCAAAGCGTACGACCACCGCATTCTGGATCAGTCTGCGGAGAAGATCGTCGACACGGCCAAGCGGACGGGGGCCGGCGTTTCGGGGCCGATTCCGCTGCCGACGGAGCGGTCGGTGATCACGATCCTGCGGGCGGTCCACAAGTACAAGGATTCCCGTGAGCAATTTGAGATGCGGACCCACAAGCGGTTGATCGACATCGTCAATCCGACTCCGCAGACGGTGGATGCGCTGATGCGGTTGGATCTGCCGTCCGGTGTGGATATCGAAATCAAGCTATAGAGGTTGATGCAACCCAGGCCGTCAGGAGGTGTTTGAGGTGAAGGGCATTCTCGGCAAGAAGCTGGGGATGACGCAGGTATTCGATGCCGAGGGCGCGGTGGTTCCGGTCACGGTGATCGCTGCCGGTCCTTGCGTTGTCCTCCAGAAGAAGGAAAAGGCGACGGACGGGTACGAAGCCGTTCAGCTCGGCTTTGAAGACAAAAAGGAACATCGGGCGAACCGTCCGGAGATCGGCCACGCGAAAAAGGCGGGGACGACTCCGAAGCGCTTTATCCGTGAAATTCGCGGAATGAATCCGGCGGAGTTCGAACTGGGTCAGGAAGTGAAGGTGGATCTGTTCGCCGAGGGCGAACTCGTGGATGTCACCGCCACGTCGAAAGGGAAGGGCTTTACCGGAGCGATCAAGCGGCACAACCAGGCCCGCGGACCGATGAGCCACGGTTCCAGGTATCACCGGGGACCCGGTTCCCTCGGATCGATCGCGCCCAACCGCGTGTTCAAGGGGCAAACGCTTCCCGGACGCATGGGGGGCGAACGCGTGACCATCCAAAACCTGAAGGTGGTCAAGGTGGATCCCGAGCGCAACCTGCTCCTGATCAAGGGTTCGGTGCCGGGACCGCGGAACGGCTACGTCATCGTCAAGTCCGCCGTCAAGAGCAAGTGATGCGTGTCAAAGGGAAAGGAGGATCCGTCATGCCAAAGGTGGCAGTGTACGACATGAACGGCAGCCAGGTGGACGAAATCGAATTGTCCGACGCCGTGTTCGGTATCGAGCCCCATGCCGCCGTCCTCCACGATGCCGTCGTCATGCAGCTGGCGTCGATGCGACGGGGGACCCACGCGGTGAAAAACCGGGCGGCCGTGCGCGGGGGAGGACGCAAACCCTGGCGGCAGAAAGGGACCGGTCGCGCCCGTCACGGCAGCATCCGCTCGCCTCTGTGGGTGGGAGGCGGGGTTGTCTTCGGGCCGAAACCCCGCAGCTATGCTTACAAATTGCCGAAAAAGGTGCGCCGTCTGGCGATGAAATCGGCCCTGTCGTCCAAGGTGAAGAATGATGAACTGATCGTGCTGGACGATTTGAAGATGGAACAGCCCAAAACCCGCGAAATGGTGAAGGTTCTGGGCAATCTGAAGGTGGACCGGAAAGCGCTGGTGGTCAGCTCCACCTACGACGAGAACGTGGCCTTGTCCGCCCGCAACATTCCGGGAGTGAAGTTCGTGCAGGCGGAAGGGCTCAACGTGTATGACATTTTGAATCACGACAAGCTGATCCTCACCCGGGACGCAGTGGCCCGCGTGGAGGAGGTGTGGGGCCGGTGAAAGACCCTCGCGACATCATCCGCCGTCCGGTGATCACCGAAAAATCGACGGATCTGATGGCCGAGAAGAAATACGTCTTCGAAGTGGATCCCAAGGCCAACAAGACGGAGATCAAGCAGGCGGTGGAACAGATCTTCGGAGTAAAAGTGGAAAAGGTGAACACGATGAACGTCCGCGGGAAAGTGAAGCGGTTCGGCCGTTACAGCGGACGGCGGCGCAACTGGAAAAAGGCCATTGTGAAGCTGACGGAAGACAGCAAGGCGATCGAAGTCTTCGAAGTCTGATCCCCTGAGCGAAGGAGGGAGAACCATGGGTATCAAGCATTTTAAGCCCACCTCTCCGGGTGTGCGGCAGAAGACGGTCTCCACCTTTGAGGAGATCACCACCGACAAGCCGGAAAAATCCCTCACCGTGCCGCTGATTCGGAAAGCGGGCCGGAACAACCAAGGGAAGATCACGGTGCGGCACCACGGGGGCGGGCACAAGCGGAAATACCGGATCATCGATTTCAAGCGGGATAAGGACGGCATCCCCGGCAAGGTGGCGACGATCGAATACGATCCCAACCGTTCGGCGCGGATCGCCCTCATCCATTATGCGGACGGCGAAAAGCGGTACATCCTGGCTCCCCACGGTTTGAAGGTGGGAGACAAGATCATGTCCGGTCCCGACGCGGACATCAAGGTGGGGAACGCCCTGCCCCTCGCCAACATCCCGGTGGGTACGGTGATCCACAACATCGAGCTGAAGCCGGGCCGCGGCGGACAGTTGGTGCGTGCGGCGGGCGCCCAGGCGCAGCTGCTGGGGAAAGAAGGCGACTATGCCATCATCCGTCTCGCATCCGGCGAAGTCCGCATGGTTCGCAAGGAATGCCGGGCCACCATCGGTCAGGTGGGCAACCTGGATCACGAACTGATCACGATCGGTAAAGCGGGACGGGCGCGCTGGCTCGGACGCCGTCCGACGGTTCGCGGTTCGGTGATGAACCCCGTGGACCACCCGCACGGCGGTGGTGAAGGGAAGGCTCCCATCGGGCGGAAATCGCCGATGACCCCGTGGGGCAAACCGACCCTCGGTTTCAAGACCCGGAAGAAGAACAAGCCTTCGGACAAATACATCATCCGGCGGCGCAAGGGCTGAGCTTCCTTCCGAGGTGGAGGCGGCGTTTCGCCGACGCTTCGGTTTTCGCCGGGAACCAAAGGTTCGAGAAAGTGGCGCGTTCGACGCAAGGTCGTATCTATTTCTTTCCCCTTCTTCACCCGGAGAAAAACTGCCCGAAGGGAGGTCGCATGCATGGGACGCAGCCTGAAAAAAGGCCCCTTTGCCGATGAGCACTTGCTGAAAAAAGTGCGGGAGCTGAACGAGAAAAATGAAAAGCGCGTGATCAAGACCTGGTCCCGCCGTTCCACCATCTTCCCCGAATTCGTCGGGCACACCTTCGCCGTATATGACGGCAGGAAGCACGTCCCGGTGTACGTGACGGAGGACATGGTGGGGCACAAGCTGGGCGAATTCGTACCCACCCGCACCTTCCGCGGTCACGCAGGCGATGACAAAAAGACGCGCAAACGGTAGAGGACCGGTCGCGAGAGAGGAGGTTTGAAAGATGCGAGCGAGAGCCGTCGCACGTTACGTCCGGATCGCACCGCGCAAGGCGCGGCTGGTGATCGACCTGATCCGCGGAAAATCCGTGGAAGAAGCCTTGGCGATCCTGCGTTTCACCCCCCGGGCCGCCTCGCCGATCATTGAAAAGGTGTTGCGCTCGGCGGTGGCCAACGCGGAGCACAACTACAACATGGACCCCTCGCGCCTTTACGTTGAAAAGGCTTATGTGGACGAAGGTCCGACGATGAAGCGGTACCGCCCGATGGCCAGGGGACGGGCCGGCCGGATCAACAAACGGACCAGCCACATCACCGTGGTTGTGTCCGATGAATAAGGAGGGATGGATCGGTGGGTCAGAAGGTAAGCCCGGTCGGACTCCGGATCGGAATCATCCGCGACTGGGAGTCCAAATGGTACGCCGGAAAGGATTATGCCGACCTGCTGCATGAGGATATCCGCATTCGCGAATACATCTATCGCCGGTTGAAGGATGCCGCCGTCTCCACCATCGAGATCGAGCGGGCCGCCAACCGGGTGAACATCACCATTCACACCGCGAAGCCCGGCATGGTGATCGGCAAGGGCGGAGCGGAAGTGGAAGCCTTGCGCCAGGAACTGGTCAAGATGACCGGGAAAAAGGTGCACATCAACATCAGCGAAATCAAGGTTCCGGAACTGGATGCCAAGTTGGTCGCGGAGAATATCGCCCAACAGCTGGAACGCCGCATTTCCTTCCGCCGCGCGATGAAACAGGCCATTCAGCGGACGCTTCGGGCCGGGGCCAAAGGGGTGCGCACCCAAGTGAGCGGACGCCTCGGCGGTGCCGATATCGCCCGGACGGAAGGCTATACGGAAGGGACGGTTCCCCTTCACACGCTGCGGGCGGACATTGATTACGGCTTTGCGGAAGCCCATACCACCTATGGACGGATCGGCGTGAAAGTGTGGATTTATCGCGGCGAGGTTCTTCCGAAGAAGAAGGAAGAGGCGGAAGGAGGCGAGTGACATGCTGATGCCCAAACGGACCAAGTTTCGCAAGGAGCACCGGGGCCGCTTGAAGGGACGGGCCAAGGGCGGAACCGAGGTGACCTTCGGCGAATACGGCCTGCAGGCCCTGGAGCCGGCCTGGATCACCAACCGGCAGATCGAGGCCGCCCGGGTTGCGATGACCCGTTACATCAAGCGGGGCGGGAAGGTCTGGATCAAAATCTTCCCCTCCAAGCCGGTGACGCAGAAGCCCCTGGAGGTTCGGATGGGAAGCGGGAAAGGTTCCCCGGAAAAATGGGTCGCCGTGGTGAAACCGGGGAAAGTGCTTTTTGAGCTGGCCGGCGTGTCGGAAGAGGTGGCCCGGGAAGCTCTTCGCTTGGCAGGGCACAAATTGCCGATCAAGACGAAGTTCGTCGCTCGGGAGAAAGCGGGTGGTGAGTCGGATGAAAGCTAAGGAGCTCGCGGAACTGACCACCGCGGAAATCGAACAGAAGTTGCGTTCGCTGAAGGAGGAACTGTTCAACCTTCGCTTCCAAAAGGCGACCGGGCAGTTGGAAAACCCGGCCCGAATCCGTCAGGTTCGCAAAGATATCGCCCGGGTGAAGACGGTTCTCCGGGAGCGCGAACTGGGCATTGAAAGGAGGCGAAAAGGATGAGCGGCCGAAATCAGCGGAAGGTGCGGATCGGCAAAGTGGTGAGCGACAAGATGGACAAAACCATCGTCGTCGCCGTGGAAACCTACAAGCGGGATCCGTTGTACGGAAAGCGCGTGCGCTCCACGAAGAAGTTCAAGGCCCACGATGAGGAAAACAAGGCCAAGGTGGGAGACGTGGTCAAGATCATGGAGACGCGTCCCCTTTCCAAGGAGAAGCGCTGGCGCCTCGTGGAAATCCTTGAAAAGGCAGTCACCATCTAAGAAGCGGACGGTCGGGAAGGAGGGTAACCGATGATTCAGCCGCAAAGCCGCCTGCGCGTTGCCGACAACTCCGGCGCGAAAGAGCTGATGTGCATTCGGGTGCTGGGCGGATCGAAAAAGTATTCCGCAGGGATCGGAGACATCATTGTTGCTTCCGTGAAACAAGCCACACCCGGCGGCGTTGTCAAGAAGGGGGATGTGGTGAAGGCGGTCGTGGTTCGCACCACCCGGCCGACCCGGCGGAGCGACGGCTCCTACATCCGGTTTGACGAGAATGCCGCCGTGGTGATCCGTGAAGACAAAAGTCCGCGCGGAACGCGGATTTTCGGACCGGTCGCCCGGGAACTGAGGGAGCGGGATTTCATGAAGATCATTTCCCTGGCGCCGGAAGTGCTGTGAATCCATAGGTGAGGAGGTGCCGAGATGGGAGCCAAGCGTCCCAACAAGTTGCACATCAAGGCTGGGGATACCGTCATCGTGATGCGCGGCAAAGATGCCCCCACCCGGAACAAGGACGGCAAAGTGGTCTACACCCGCGGCCGGGTGCTGAAAGTGTTCCCCAAAGAGCAGCGGGCGCTGGTGGAAGGGTGCAACATGGTGAAGAAACACACCCGTCCTTCGCCGAAGAACCCGCAGGGGGGCATCATTGAGGTGGAAGCGCCCATTCACATCTCCAATTTGATGCTGGAAGATCCGAAGACCAAGGAACCGACACGGATTGGCTACAAATTCGTGGAGGGCAAGGACGGCAAGATGAAAAAAGTGCGCTATGCCAAAAAATCGGGCGAAGTGATCGACAAGTGACCCCTGGCAGGGAAGGGAGGGAAAAGTGTTGGCGACACCCCGACTGAAGCAGAAATTCCGCGAAGAGATTATTCCGGCGCTGATGAAGCGGTTCAATTACCGTTCCCCGATGCAGGTTCCCCGCTTGGAAAAAGTGGTGATCAACATGGGCGTGGGGGAAGCGGTGCAAAATCCGAAGGTCCTGGACGGGGCCATGCAGGACCTGGCCCTGATCACCGGCCAAAAACCGGCCGTCACCCGGGCCAAGAAGTCCATCGCCGGCTTCAAACTGCGGGCAGGGATGCCGATCGGCTGCAAAGTCACCCTGCGCGGCGACCGGATGTACTATTTCCTCGACAAGCTGATCAACATCGCGCTTCCCCGGGTGCGCGACTTCCGGGGCGTTTCGCCGAAGTCCTTTGACGGGCGCGGAAACTACAGCCTCGGGCTGAAGGAGCAGCTCATCTTCCCCGAGATCGATTACGACAAAGTGGACAAAGTGCGGGGAATGGACGTCATCATCGTCACCACCGCCGAGACGGACGAAGAGGCGCGGGAACTGCTGCAGGCGTTCGGCATGCCGTTTAGGAAGCAGTGATTCCGGGCCTTCGGACAGGATGCCCTTTCGGATGCTTCATGGAATCGTTCCGATGAAAAACGTGGAAAGGGAGGGAACGCGGTGGCCAAAAAATCGATGATCGCCAAGGCGAAGCGGAAGCCGAAATTCAAAGTGCGCGCATACACGCGCTGCGAGCGGTGCGGGCGTCCGCACGCGGTGCTCCGCAAGTTTCGCCTCTGCCGGATCTGTTTCCGCGAGCTGGCCTACAAAGGGCAGCTTCCCGGCGTGAAAAAAGCCAGCTGGTGATGGATAAGGAAGGAGGGAATGCCAGTGGTGATGACGGACCCGATCGCCGACATGTTGACCCGGATCCGCAATGCCAATGCGGTGCGCCACGAGAGCGTGGAAGTGCCGGCGTCCAAAATCAAGCGGCAGATCGCGGAGATCTTGAAGCGGGAAGGATTTATCCGGGACGCGGAATACATTGACGATGGAAAACAGGGGATCATCCGGATCTTCCTGAAATACGGCCCCAACAACGAACGGGTGATTACCGGGCTGAAGCGGATCAGCAAACCGGGATTGCGCGTGTATGTCAAGAGCACGGAAGTTCCGCGGGTGTTGCGCGGCTTGGGGATAGCCATCCTGTCCACCTCGAAGGGCGTGATGACCGACAAGGAAGCGCGTCAGGCCAAGGTGGGCGGCGAAGTCCTGGCTTACATCTGGTAATCGGCGGAAACGGACGGAGGTGAGAACATGTCTCGGGTCGGCAAGAAACCGATCACCATCCCCAGCGGGGTGGAAGTGACGATCGACGGAAACACCGTGACCGTCAAAGGACCCAAGGGCACTTTGACCCGGCAGATTCATCCGGACATGACGGTCAAGAAGGAAGACAACGTGATCAAGGTGGAACGCCCCAGCGATGATCGGTTCCATCGGGCGCTGCACGGAACCACCCGCTCCATCATCGCCAACATGGTGGAGGGGGTGAGCAACGGCTTCAGCAAGACGCTGGAGCTGGTGGGTGTCGGATACCGCGCTCAGAAGAAAGGAAAAGCCGTGGTGCTGAACGTGGGCTATTCCCATCCGGTGGAAGTGCCGGAGCCGGAGGGAATCGAGTTGGAAGTGCCGTCCGCCACCCAGATCATCGTCAAAGGGATTGACAAGGAAAAAGTGGGAGCGGTGGCCGCCAACATCCGGGCGATCCGTGAACCCGAACCCTACAAGGGCAAAGGGATCAAATACTCCGACGAGCGCATCCGTCGCAAAGAAGGGAAAACCGGCAAGTAACAAGTTGCTTAGGAAAGGAGTGAACGCGGCGTGATCACCAAAGTGGACCGCAACAAGAAGCGGAAAAAGCGTCACCTGCGGGTGCGCAAGAAAGTTTTCGGCACGCCGGAGCGTCCCCGCCTGAACGTGTTCCGCTCCTCCAAAAATATCTACGCGCAGCTGATCGACGACTTGGCCGGCCACACCCTCGTTTCCGCATCCACCCTGGATCCGGAACTGAGGGGCGAGATCGAAAACGGCGGCAATGTGGAAGCGGCGCGCAAGGTTGGTCAGTTGATCGCCAAACGGGCGTTGGAGAAAGGCTTCAAACGCGTGGTGTTCGACCGCGGAGGCTATCTTTACCACGGACGGGTGAAGGCCCTGGCCGAAGGTGCCCGGGAAGGAGGGCTTGACTTTTGAGCAAGGAAACCAAACCGATGAAGACCGAAGCCCCTGAACTGATCGAGAAAGTGGTGAACATCAACCGGGTGGCCAAGGTGGTCAAAGGCGGAAGGCGGTTCAGCTTCAGCGCCTTGGTCGTCGTCGGAGACGGAAAGGGAATGGTCGGCGCCGGGATCGGAAAAGCGGCGGAGGTGCCGGAAGCGATCCGGAAGGGGATTGAGGAAGCCAAGAAGAATATGATTCGTGTCCCGCTTCAGGGAACGACCATCCCGCATGAAGTGATCGGCAAGTTCGGGAGCGGTCGCGTCCTGATGAAGCCCGCCTCCAAAGGTACCGGAGTGATCGCCGGCGGTGCGGTGCGCGATGTGCTGACGGTGGCGGGGGTCGGAGACATCTTGACCAAATCGACGGGATCCAACAACCCCATCAACATGGTCCGGGCCACCCTGGACGGAATCCGGCAGCTGAAGACGCCGGAAGAGGTGGCGCGACTCCGGGGCAAGACCGTCGAGGAATTGCTAGGATAAGGAGGGTTGACCGTGGCGAAAAAATTGGCTATCACCCTCAAGCGGAGCATGATCGGCCGTCCGGAAGCCCATCGGGTCACCCTGCGCACCCTTGGACTTAGGAAACGGGAACAGACGGTGATTCAACCGGACAACCCCGCCATCCGCGGGATGATCTTTCAGGTGAAACATCTGGTCGAAGTGAAAGAGGTCGACGAATAATCGGGAATTCCCGCAGAGGAGGTGCCATGCCATGAAACTGCATGAGCTGAAGCCTGCTCCCGGTTCCCGCAGGCCGCGCAAACGGGTGGGACGCGGCATCGCCGCCGGTCAAGGCAAAACCGCCGGCCGGGGGACCAAGGGGCAGAAAGCCCGTGCGGGAGGCGGCGTCCGCCCCGGCTTTGAAGGGGGACAAAACCCGCTGTACCGCCGTTTGCCGAAGCGCGGTTTCACCAACCCGAACCGCAAGGAGTACGCGGTGATCAATGTAAAAGACCTCAACCGGTTCGATGAGGGGACCGTTGTGACGCCGGAGCTCCTGAAGGAAAAGGGCATCGTGAAAAACCTGAAGGACGGGTTGAAGGTGCTCGGTGACGGAGATCTTTCCGTGAAGCTGACGGTGAAGGCGCATAAATTCTCCCGCACAGCCGAGGAGAAAATTGCCGCCGCGGGTGGGGCGACGGAGGTGCTCTGATGTTTCAGACTCTGAGCAATATCTTCAAGGTGGAGGACCTTCGCCGCCGGATTCTTTTCACCCTGATGATGCTCGTCGTGTTCCGGATCGGCAGCTACATTCCCGTTCCCAACACCAACAGTGAGGCGATGAAGGCCCTCGCTGAGGGACAGGGGGCCGGCTTGTTCGGCCTTTTGAACACCTTCTCCGGCGGTTCCTTTCTGAATTTCTCCATCTTTGCCATGGGGGTCATGCCCTACATCACCGCATCGATCATCGTGCAGCTGCTGACGATGGACGTCATCCCCAAATTTGCCCAGTGGGCCAAGGAGGGGGAAGTGGGGCGCCGCAAGTTGGCACAGGTGACCCGGTATGGTACCATTGTACTGGCTTTGATCCAGTCGATCGGTCTCACCATCGGGTTTGACAGGATCACCGCCAGAGGAGGCGGGCTCCAGCTGCTTGAAGACGACAGCATTGCTAGCCTGGCGCTGATTTCCCTCACTCTGACGGCGGGAACGGCCTTTCTGATGTGGCTCGGCGAGCAGATTACCGACAAGGGAATCGGCAACGGGATTTCGATTCTCATCTTCGCCGGGATTGTCGCCGCGATCCCTCCGGGAGCGGTGCAGATTTATCAGTATGAATTTACCAATGCCGGGGATCAGATCTTCCTTCACATTGTGAAGCTGGTCATCATTCTGGCGGTGATTCTGCTGATCGTGGCCGGCGTCATCTTCATCCAGCAGGGCGTCCGCCGGATTCCCGTCCAGTACGCCAAGCGGATCGTCGGGCGCCGGATGTACGGCGGCCAGTCGACCCATATCCCGCTGAAGGTGAATGCCGCCGGCGTGATTCCGGTGATTTTCGCCCTGTCGTTGCTGATCTTTCCCACCACCATCGCCAGCTTCTGGCCCAACAGCCCCGTTTCCCAGTGGATCATCACGAATTTCAACTACTCTGAGCCGCTGGGAATGGCCCTGTACGTGCTCTTGATCATCGGGTTTACCTACTTTTACACTTTCGTCCAGATCAACCCGGTGCAGCTGGCGGACCAGATGAAGAAAAACGGCGGGTTCATCCCGGGGATTCGGCCGGGGCGGAACACCACGGTCTATCTGACCAAGGTGATCAACCGGATCACCCTGACCGGAGCCCTGTTCCTGGCGGCGGTCTCGATTCTGCCCGTCTTCTTCACGGGTCTTGCGGACCTTCCCCAAACGGTGCAGATCGGGGGAACCTCCCTCTTGATCGTGGTCGGGGTCGCCCTGGAGACGATGAAAAACATCGAAAGCCAGCTGATCAAACGGCACTACAAGGGCTTCATCAAGTAGTCGGACGCGGAGAACCCGTCCGGGGGCGCGTTGCGCAAAGCCGGTGCGGCTAGCCGCGTGAAGCGGTCGCATCCACCCTCCGTGGGCGGAGGAATCAAACCGGGAGGGAAGGCTTTTGAATATCGTTTTGATGGGATTGCCCGGAGCCGGAAAGGGAACCCAGGCGGAACGAATCGTCGATGAACTGAAGATCCCGCACATTTCCACCGGAGACATGTTTCGTCAGGCGGTGAAGGAGGGGACTCCCCTCGGGCAAGAGGCCAAAAAATACATGGATCAGGGGCAGCTGGTGCCGGATCGGGTGACGATCGGTATCGTCCGGGAACGGCTTGGCAAAGCTGATTGTGCCGACGGTTTTCTGCTGGACGGTTTTCCGCGCACCGTTCCCCAGGCGGAGGCCCTGGATGAGGTGCTCGCCGAAATGGGGAAGTCCCTGGATCATGTGCTCTACATCGAAGTCGGTGAGGAAGAACTGATCCGACGGTTGACCGGCCGGCGCATCTGCCGGGAATGCGGGGCCACCTACCATCTCGTGTTTGCCCCGCCCAAGCGGGAGGGGATTTGCGACCGGTGCGGAGGGTCTCTCTACCAGCGGGATGACGACCGGGAAGAAACGGTGGCCAAGCGGCTGGAGGTCAACATGGAGCAGACGAAGCACCTGCTCTCGTATTATGAAGGGAAGGGGAACCTGCGCCGGATCGACGGCGAGCAGCCGATCGAGCAGGTCACCCGTTCCATTTTGTCGCGGATTCGAGGGGAAAACGGATGATCGTGCTCAAATCCGCCAAGGAACTGGAACGCATGCGAAGGGCGGGATGGATTGTCCGGGAAGCCCACCGGGAAGTCCAGAAGGCGATCCGCCCCGGCGTCACCACGAAGGAGCTGGACCGGATCGCCGACCGGGTGATCCGCAAGCACGGAGCGATTCCTTCCTTCAAGGGCTATAACGGCTTTCCCGGCAGCATCTGCACCTCGGTCAACGACGAACTGGTTCACGGCATTCCGGGGACGCGCGTGCTCCGGGAAGGGGACATCATCAGCATCGACATTGGTGCCCAATACGAGGGCTACCACGGAGACTCGGCGTGGACCTATCCCGTCGGGCGCATCTCCGAGGCGGCGCAAAAGCTTCTCCGGGTGACGGAGGAGTCCCTCTACCGCGGGCTGGCCAAGGCGGTGCCCGGCGCGCGCATCGGCGACATCTCCCACGCGATCCAGAGCTATGTGGAAGCCCATGGCTTTTCGGTCGTCCGGGAGTATGTCGGCCACGGAATCGGCCGCGAGCTACATGAGGAGCCCAGTGTCCCCAACTTCGGCCCTCCGGGGCGCGGTCCCCGCTTGAAACCGGGGATGACGTTGGCCGTCGAACCGATGGTCAACGAGGGAAGCCGCCATGTGCGCACACTGAGTGACAACTGGACCGTTGTGACCGTCGACGGTTCCCTGTGCGCCCACTTTGAGCATACGATCGCCATTACCGAAGAGGGATGTGAAATCTTAACTTCCTGGGATGCAGGAGAAAGGTGATGGGTGTGACGGATTCCGAGGGTCTGCCCCGCCTGGGCCAGATTGTTCGGATTCTCAGGGGCCGGGAGGCGGGCAATTTCGCAATCGTCATCGGTGTGGAAAAGCCCCGGTTTGTCTGGTTGGCTGACGGATGCACGCGAAAGGCCGACAAGCCCAAGAAGAAGAACGTGAAGCATGTCCAGCCGACGAACTGCATCGCCGAGGAAGTGGTTGAAGCCCTGGAAAAAAACGGTCGCGTTCCCAACGCCAAACTGAGGCACGCCTTAAACCAGTACCTGCTCCATCACGGAAACGACGAGGAGAAAGGAGGGTGAGTCGATGTCCAAAGAAGATGTGATCGAGGTGGAAGGCAGGGTGATTGAACCGCTGCCCAACGCCATGTTCCGGGTTGAACTGGAAAACGGTCACAAGGTACTCGCCCATGTTTCCGGCAAAATTCGCATGCATTTCATCCGGATTCTGCCCGGTGACAAGGTGACGGTGGAACTTTCCCCGTACGACTTGACCCGCGGCCGGATCACCTACCGCTACAAGTGACGGGAATGTGTCGTCGCCGGGATGGGGCTTGGTCATAAGGAGGGATTCACATGAAAGTTCGGCCGTCGGTGAAGCCGATCTGCGAAAAGTGCAAAGTGATTCGACGGAAAGGCACGGTCATGGTGATCTGTGAAAATCCGAAACACAAGCAAAAACAGGGATAAGACGGGAGGGAACAGGATGGCACGGATTGCGGGCGTTGACCTTCCGCGCGACAAGCGGGTGGAAGTGGCCCTGACCTACATTTACGGAATCGGCCGCTCCCGGTCCAAACAAATCCTCCAGGAGACGGGGATCAATCCGGACACCCGGGTGCGCGACCTGACGGAAGACGAAGTGACCAAACTGCGCAGCTACATCGACAAGAACCTGGTCGTCGAGGGGGATCTCCGCCGCGAGGTGGCCCTCAACATCAAACGGCTGATCGAGATCGGTTGCTATCGCGGAATTCGCCATCGCCGCGGACTGCCGGTGCGGGGGCAGCGTACGAAGACCAATGCCCGTACGCGCAAAGGACCGCGTCGAACGGTGGCCAACAAGAAGAAATGACCTTGAGGAGGGAAAAGGATGGCCAAACGGAAAACGACGACGCAGCGCGTCAAACGTCGTGCGCGCAAAAACGTGGAACACGGAGTGGCCCACATTCGCTCCACCTTCAACAACACCATCGTCACCATTACCGATCCCCGCGGCAACACCATCGCCTGGGCCAGCGCGGGTTCGATGGGCTTCAAGGGTTCCCGGAAAAGCACTCCCTATGCCGCCCAATTGGCTGCGGAGTCGGCGGCCAAACAGGCGATGGAAAACGGGATGAAATCGGTGGAGGTGCTGGTCAAGGGACCGGGCGCCGGCCGGGAGGCGGCCATTCGCTCCCTGCAGGCTGCCGGACTGGATGTCAATTTGATCAAAGACGTGACGCCCATTCCCCACAACGGTTGTCGTCCGCCAAAGCGGCGCCGCGTCTGACCCATTTTCGTGCGTGGCCCGGTTTTGGTTTAAATCTCCAGTTTTACGACCATACTGGATAGGACGAAGGTGGTGTCCTGTTGGCGAAATCGCGCCGGAACGCACGTTCTGAAGGAGGGTTCGAATCCGTATGATTGAAATTGAAAAGCCGAAAATTGAGGCGGTTGAAATCAGTGACGACAACCGGTATGGGAAGTTTGTCGTAGAACCCTTGGAACGCGGTTACGGCACCACCCTGGGCAATTCCCTGCGCCGCATCCTGCTGTCTTCTCTTCCCGGCGCGGCCGTTACTTCCATCCAGATCGACGGGGTCCTGCACGAATTTTCCACGATCCCCGGCGTGGTGGAGGATACCACGGAGATCATCCTCAACCTGAAGCAGCTCGTTCTCAAGATTCATTCCGATGAGGAAAAAGTGTTGGAAATCGACGTTGAGGGGGCGGGGGAAGTCACCGCCGGAGACATTCGTGCAGACAGCGACGTGGAGATCTTGAACCCTGACCTTCACATCGCAACCCTGGCCGAGGATGGCCGGCTGCATATTCGCATGACGGCCAATCGCGGACGGGGATACGTTCCGGCTGAACGAAACAAGCGGGAGGATCAGCCGATCGGGGTGATTCCGATCGATTCCATATATACGCCCATCGAACGAGTCAACTACCGAGTGGAAAACACGCGGGTCGGTCAGGTGACCAACTACGACAAACTGATGCTGGAGGTCTGGACCAACGGCAGCCTGGGGCCGGATGAGGCCGTAAGCCTTGGCGCCAAGATCCTGACGGAACACCTCATGCTGTTCGTCGGGTTGAACAGCGAGGCCCAGGAAGCGGAGATCATGGTCGAGAAAGAAGAGGATCAGAAAGAAAAAGTGTTGGAAATGACCATCGAGGAACTGGATCTCTCCGTCCGGTCTTACAACTGCCTCAAGCGTGCGGGCATCAACACGGTCCAGGAACTGATTCAAAAAACGGAAGAAGACATGATGAAAGTGCGCAACCTGGGGCGCAAATCCCTGGAGGAAGTGCAGGAAAAACTGGCCGAACTGGGGCTGTCCCTGCGCAAAGAAGAATGAGTTGGGGGAGGGAAGGATCCAATGGCATATGCGAAATTGGGTCGTGATTCGGCGGCACGGAAAGCGCTGTTTCGCGATCTGGTGACGGACCTGATTTTGAACGAACGGATCAAGACCACGGAGGCAAAGGCCAAGGCAGTTCGTTCCATCGCCGAAAAGATGATCACCCTGGCCAAGCGCGGTGACCTCCACGCCCGCCGGCAGGCGGCCGCTTTTGTGCGCAAAAACCGCTCCTATACCGAGAGAGACGGGGAGGAGACGGTGCATCACCAGGTGGATGCGGTGAAGAAACTGTTTGACGAAATTGCTCCCCGTTACGCGGAGCGTCAGGGAGGATACACCCGGATCATCAAGATCGGTCCGCGCCGCGGCGACGGAGCGCCGATGGTGTACCTGGAATTGGTGAAATGATTGAACCGGGAAAAGGGAGAGGGAGGGATCGCGCGGACGGTTCCCAAACCTGCCCTTTTTTCTTTTTTGGGTTGGTCCGGATCAGGAACGACCGGTTTCCGGGGAGGGAAGGCGATGGCCCCGCTGATTGAGGTGCAGGGGGTCTGGTTTGACTTTCGCCCGGAAGCGCGGGCGCGGGCGGACTGGATTCTCCGCAAGGTGGACTGGACCGTCGAGCCGGGGGAATATGTGGCCCTGATGGGCCGCAACGGTTCCGGAAAGTCCACCCTGGCCCGCATGCTGAACGGACTGCTGGTCCCGACGGAGGGGCGGGTGCGGGTGAAGGGAATTCCCACGGACGATCCGAAGCGTTTGTGGACGGTCAGGAAAACCGTGGGCATGGTGTTTCAAAATCCGGAGAACCAGCACGTCGCCCCCACCGTTCGGGAAGATGTCGCCTTCGGATTGGAAAACCTGGGCCTGCCCCGAAAGGAGATGCTCCGGCGCATCGACGAAGCCCTGGAGGCGGTGGGATTGTCCGGGATGGAAGAGCGGCAGATTCATCAGCTGTCCGGGGGGCAAAAGCAGCTTCTGGCCATCGCCGGCGTGATCGCCATGCGGCCGGAGGCGATCGTCCTGGACGAGGCCACCTCCATGCTGGATCCGGCGGCCGGATGCCGGGTGCTCGAAGTGGTCCGGCGGCTGAACGAAGGCGGGATGGCGGTCATTCACATCACCCATTCGGCCGAAGAAGCGGCACGGGCCGGGCGGGTGGCCGTGCTGGACCGCGGCCGCATCGTCCTGGACGGCCCGCCGGAGGAGGTTTTTCTCCGGGATGAGGAGCTTCGTCACCTTGGCCTGGAGGTGCCGGTCCTCGCCGAGCTCACCGGCCGTCTCCGCCGGCGGGGATGGCCCCTTTCGGAAACGCTGGATCCGGAGAGATGGGTGGAGGAGATATGGAGATTGTTGTCGAGGGGCTGAGCGTTTGTTACCAGGGGGGGATCTCCCCGGAACGGGAGGCGCTCTCGGACCTTTCTCTGACCATTCCCGCCGGCTCCTTCGCGGGGGTGGTCGGGGCGACGGGATCGGGCAAATCCACCTTGATTCGGGTGCTCGGCGGGCTTCTCCGGCCCACCCGGGGCAGGGTCCGCATCGGACGCGTCCTGATCACCCCCGAGCGTCAACCTCCCTGCTTGGCGGGCAAGGTCGGCGTGGTATTCCAGTTTCCCGAACACCAACTGTTCGCCGGGACGGTGGCCGAGGATATCGCCTACGGCCCCCGCAATCTGGGACTTTCGGAAGAAGAGGCGGCGGACCGGGTCCGAAGGGCGATGGAGTGGGTCGGCTTGCCTCCGGAAGTGGCGGACCGCTCGCCCTTCCGTCTGAGCGGCGGGGAGATGCGCCGCGCGGCCATCGCCGGCGTGTTGGCGATGGAACCGCGGCTTCTCCTGTTGGACGAGCCTGCCGCCGGTCTGGATCCGTCGGGCCGCCGCGAGCTGATGGAGCGCATCCGCCTCCTCCACCGGGAGCGCGGGATGGGGGTGGTCCTCGTCTCCCACGACATGGATGAGGTGGCTCGCCATGCGGATCGCCTGTTCGTCCTGTCGAAGGGGCGGTGCGTTTTTGCCGGCACGCCGCATGAGTTGTTTGCCCAGGGAGAGCGGCTGCTCCGGTGGGGGCTGAACCCGCCGGAGACGGTCCGGCTGATCCAAAGGCTCAACGAGCGGTTGGAGCCTCCCCTGCCCCTGGATCGCTGCACCCTGGACGACCTGGAGAAGGCATTGGTCCGGCGACTGAGATCCGCAAAGCCGGACAGGGGGAGCGTTCCCTCGGTCCGGGAGGATGGAAGCGCCGTTTAAGCGGGAGGTTCTGCGTCTTGCGTAACGACGTCCTTCTTTTCCCTTGACCATGCGGCAGGTGATGTCTTATGAACCGGATCGCCAGTCCGGTCCTCGGCCAGTACGTGCCCGGCGATTCTCCGCTGCATCGTTTGGATCCCCGGACCAAGATCCTTTTCGTTTCGGTGTATCTGCCCCTGGTCCTGCTGGCCGACAGCGCGGCGGATCTGGCGCTGCTGTCGGCGGTGGCCCTGGGGGGAGCGCTGCTTTCCCGGATTTCCCCCGGCGTGTTGTACGGTATGCTGAAGCCGCTGCTGTTTCTGATCGCCCTCACCGCCCTCTTCCACCTGATGTTTACCCGGGGAGGCGATGTGGTGTGGCAGTGGGGGCCGCTTGCCCTCCACGAGGCGGGGGTGAAGCAGGCGGCGTGGACCGCCGCCCGCTTTTTCCTGATGGTTCTGACGGCGTCCCTTCTCCCCCTGACCACCGCTCCCCTCGCCTTGACCGACGGGCTGGAACGGCTGCTCTCTCCTTTGCGGCGGCTGGGGATTCCCGTTCATGAACTGGCCTTGATGATGTCCATCACCCTCCGCTTCATCCCCACCGTCCAGGAGGAGGCGGAGAAAATCCGGTTGGCCCAGCGGGCCAGGGGAGGCGGGCTGGATCGGGGAAGCCTCTTTCGCCGGTTGAAACATGCCGTTTCCCTCTTGATTCCTCTGTTTGTCTCGGCCATCCGCCGGGCGGAGGAACTGGCCGTGTCGATGGAATCCCGCTGCTGGCGCGGGGGAGAAGGGCGAACCCGTCTGCGGGAGCTGCGCCTTTCCCGGCTGGACGCGGCGCTTTGGGCGCTGCTGGCGGGGGTGGTTGCGGCGGTCGGGCTGCTGTAGGGGACGGCTCGGCGGAAAACGGCCGTCCGCCGGGATTTCGGTGCAAAGAGCGGTCGGGGGGAAACGCTTTCCACCGCCATCCTGGGAGGTGCGAACATGCCGAGGCTGAAGATGGTCGTCGCCTACGACGGGACGGATTTTTTCGGTTTCCAGCGCCAGCCGGACCGCCGGACGGTGCAGGGCGTGCTGGAGGAGGCGATCTCCCGGATCTGCGGACGTCCGGTCCGGGTGGTCGGAGCGGGGCGGACCGATGCGGGCGTGCACGCCCGGGGACAGGTGTGTCACTTTGACACGTCCCATCCGATGCCCCTGGACCGTTGGGTGCCTGTTTTGAATCGAACGCTTCCCCGGGATGTGGCCGTCCTCTCCGTCGAGGAGGTGCCCGCCCAATTTCACGCGCGGAAGGATGCCCGCTGGAAAATCTACCGATACGCCATCGACACCCGGCCCGTCCCCGACGTGTTCACCCGGCGCTTCCGACTCCACTTCCCCTTTTCCCTGGACGTGGATGCGATGAGCCGGGCGGCGGCGCATCTGGAGGGGACCCACGATTTTACTTCCTTCTCTTCGGCCCGGTCTCCGGTGGAAAACCGCGTCCGCACGATCCACCGCTGTCGGGTGGAAAGGGAGGGACCTCTCGTTTTGGTGGAGGTCGTCGGAAACGGCTTTTTGTACAACATGGTGCGGATCATCGCCGGCACCCTCCTGGAGGTGGGCAGGGGAAAGCGCCGCCCGGAGGAGATGCCCGGCATCATCCGGGCCAGAGACCGCGCCGCCGCGGGAAAAACGCTGCCTCCCGAAGGGCTGACAATGGTCGAGGTGGGCTATGTGCCCTGGGTGGAAAAGGAAGGTGATCCGGCGTCCGGGCGGCGGTGCGAAAATGCTTGCTCTTCTTGACATCGCCTATGCGATCGGATAAGATGAATTTTGGTATTTTTCCACGACAGCCCCGTTTGAAACATTTTTCGGCGCGTAAGAAATCGGTGATTCAACGATACAGGTCGTTCCTGTGAAATGGCCCCGCGAGGAAAGGGAGGGAAAACGATGCGGACCACTTACATGGCCAAACCCGGCGAAGTGGAGCGCAAGTGGTATGTGGTCGACGCCAAGGGCAAAACCCTCGGACGGTTGGCCTCCGAAGTGGCGGCGCTCCTGCGCGGTAAACATAAGCCCCAATATACCCCCCACGTGGACACGGGAGATTTCGTCATCGTCATCAACGCCAAGGAAGTGCAGCTGACCGGGAAGAAACTTGCCAACAAGATTTACTACCGGCATTCCGGCTGGCCGGGCGGGCTGAAGAAGACCACCGCCGCCGACATGCGCAATACGCGGCCGGAACGGATGATTGAACTGGCGGTGAAGGGGATGCTTCCCAAGACGAGCCTGGGACGCCGTCAGCTGCGGAAGCTGAAGGTATATGCCGGCCCGGAACACCCCCATCAGGCGCAAAAGCCTGAGGTGTGGGAACTGCGCGGATTGAAATAATCGGGATAAGGAGGGAATCGGATCGTGGCCCAAGTCCAATATTACGGAACGGGTCGGCGCAAGGAGTCGGTCGCCCGCGTGCGGCTGGTTCCCGGGGATGGCCGGATCGTTGTCAACGGCCGTGACCTGGACGATTATTTCGGCATGGAAACCCTGAAGGCGATCGTGCGCCAGCCGTTGGTGTTGACGGATACGGTGAACCGCTACGATGTGCTGGTGAATGTGCGCGGAGGCGGATTCACCGGTCAAGCGGGAGCCATCCGCCATGGAATCGCCCGGGCGCTGTTGAAGGTGGATCCGGAACTGCGTCCGACCCTGAAGCGGGCCGGTTTCTTGACCCGCGACCCGCGGATGAAAGAGCGGAAAAAGTACGGTCTCAAAAAGGCCCGTCGCGCTCCCCAATTCTCCAAACGGTAATTTGGACACAAAAAATCCCCGCAAGCCTGCGGGGATTTTTGTCTTTTGACGGAGGTCCGCCTTGCACCCGTGCGGGCGGGGAGCGCCGGGAGGTCACGGCACTTTCTCCGGCGTGATATGAAGTGTTCTGATTGAGCGCGCGGAAACGTCTCCTCTGAGATCTGTCCAACTCAAGTGGGCGGGAAGTGCGATGTGTCGTCGAAGGGCCCTGCTGCATGGAGAGGAGCGAACAATCGCGCCACCTTCATTTTTCCCGCTTATTTTATCCGGACGGCGGTCCCCGTTGCAATGCACATGATCATGCCGTCCCGGATCGTTTCAAAATCCAGATCCACTCCGATCACCGCATTGCCGCCCATGGCTCGCGCCTCCTGAGCCATCTCCCTGAGGGCGATCTCCTTCGCGTCGTTCAACTTGCTTTCGTAAGCGCCGCTTCGGCCGCCGATGACATCGGTGATTCCCGCCAGAAAATCGCGGACCACATTGGCCCCCATGATCGCCTGACCGCTGGCAACCCCGAGATATTCCACGATTTCTTTTCCCTGGAGGGTGTTGGTGGTGGTGATGAGCACGGAAATCCTCCTTCCTTGATAAAACATCCCTTATTTCAATATATCTCAAAACAGGCCGTTTCAACATGGTTTTGCCGATTGCCCGCCTTGGCCAACGGGTCGAAGTATGACGCCCGCGCCGCTTCGGAAAGACTATTCTACAAAATGGGGAAGAAACGGGGCGGTGCAGGTGGCGAAGATCATCTCCCTGGAATCGAGAAGGGCGGAGCACGCGAAGCGGTTGCGGCAGCGGGCCCTTGCCGGCTTTCCCTGGAACGAATTGATGGAATACACCCGGGTGATCTTGAATCCCGTCACCGCCCGACTGCCCGTGAACAAGCGGTGGATGATCGAGGAAAGCGTGTATCGGCTCGCCTATGAGTCCTTCCTGCTGGGGATTCAGGCGAGCCGGAAAATCTACCGGGAAATGGGGGGCGGGGCGGAGAAATCCCAGTGGAAGGAAAGGGTGGAAAGGGATTTCCTCGCCGAGGGGGACCGCTTGATCAGCCAGACGGCCCACGACTTTCAGCTGTTTCAAGTCCTGGACGAATGGCTCAGCCAATCGGTGATCGTCGTGATGGAGGATCTGATGCCCCGCTGGCTGATCCGCGGCGTGGAGTACGGCCTCCTGCTCCGGAAACAGCGAAGGATCTGAATCGCCGCCATGCCGGGGCGGGTTTTCCCACATAAAGGGGCGACTCGTCCCATATACATGGGATCAGAACCCTGTCAGACAAGGACGGCGATGACAAATGAGCTGGGATGCGCTCAAGGAGCATCGATGGAGGCTGTTGTGTGCGGGAGCCGTCGCCGCCGCGCTCGTGGCTTTGCTCTTATTGTCGTTTTTCCGGGAGTGGAGCCGGACCGTCTGGCACATGCCCTTGGCCGGCCGGGTGATCGTTCTCGACCCCGGCCACGGGGGGGTGGACGGAGGTGCCGTCAGTAAATCCGGCGTGGTGGAAAAGGAAGTGACCCTGAAAATCGCCCTGCATCTCCGGGATTACCTTCAGGAGGCGGGCGCGCTGGTGATCATGACCCGGGAGAAGGACACCGATTTGGCGGACAGCTCCGTCCGGGGCCTGAGCCGGCGCAAAACCCAGGACCTCATGCGGCGGGTGCGGATCGTCAAGGAGAGCGGCGCGGATGCCCTGATCAGCATTCACCTCAACGCGATTCCCTCTCCCCGCTGGAAGGGGGCGCAAACCTTTTACCATCCCGGAAACGAAGAAAACAAAAAATTGGCTTCATTCATACAGGCGGAACTGATCCGCACCTTGGAAAACACCAAACGGCTTCCCAAGCAGAGCGGGGACATTTTTATCCTGAAGGCCTCACCGGTGCCTGCGGCCATGGTGGAGGTGGGATTTTTGTCCAATCCGGAGGAGGCGGCCCGGCTGGGTGACGAGAAGTATCAGAAGAAGCTGGCCGCGGCGATATATTTCGGAATTCTGCGGTTTTACAGCGAGGAGAAGATTCCTCCGGAAATGAACGCCGGATAGTATGATATAATAAACAGAAAGCACTGAAATGATGATGGGGTGTTCCCGATGCTCACGCAGGAAAAGATTTTGGATGCCCTCAGGGGAGTGAAGGATCCGGAGCTGGGCATGAGCCTGGTGGAGCTCGGCATGATTCGCAACATCCGGATCGACGGCTCCCGGGTGTCTTTGGACGTCATTTTGACCATACAGGGTTGTCCGCTCAAGGTGAAGATTCAGGAAGACGTGGAGAAGGCGATCCGTGCCCTGGGCGCGGAGGAGGTAAATATCCGCTTCGGTTCGATGACGGATGAGGAGCGCGCCGCTCTGTCGGCCAGACTGCGGCAGCAGCGCGCGGGGGCAGGTTCCGCGCCCAAACCCGGCGCTCCCCTCTCGCCGCTGTTGGCCGAGGATTCCAAAACCCAGTTTATCGCCATCGCCAGCGGCAAGGGTGGGGTCGGCAAGTCCACCGTCACCGTCAATCTGGCGGTCGCGATGGCCCGGGAAGGGAAAAAAGTGGGAATCATCGATGCCGATATCTACGGTTTCAGCGTGCCCGACATGATGGGAATCGAGCAGGGTCCCGTCGTGATCGACAAGACGATTCTGCCCGTCGAGCGGTTCGGGGTGAAGGTGATGTCGATGGCCTTCTTCGTCCGGGACAACGCTCCGGTGATCTGGCGGGGTCCGATGCTGGGCAAAATGCTTCGCAACTTCTTCACCGAAGTTCATTGGGACGAGCTCGACTACATGCTTCTCGACCTGCCCCCGGGAACCGGTGATGTGGCGCTGGATGTGCACCAGCTGATTCCCCAGAGCAAGGAGATCATCGTCACCACCCCCCACGCCACGGCCGCGTTCGTCGCCGCCCGGGCGGGGAACATGGCTCTGCACACCAAACACGAGATCCTGGGCGTGGTGGAAAACATGTCCTGGTATGCCTGCTCCGCCTGCGGAAAGAAGGATTACGTCTTCGGCCGCGGCGGCGGCGAAAAGCTGGCCAAGGAACTGGGAACGGAGCTGCTCGCCCAGATTCCCCTGGGCGCTCCGGACAACGACATCAACGATCCCGATTTCTCTCCCTCCGTTTATGCTCCCGATACGGAGACGGGGCGAATTTATGCCGAGTTGGCCCGCAGGATCATTCAAAAGACCCCTGCAGAGGTCAAAAACTGAAAAGGTTCCCATACGAAAAGCCGGCGGAACATCGGGCTCCGCCGGCTTTTTCTTTCCCGGTCGATTCAAAAGGGCATCTCATCCTTGGAGATTTCGATCGGTTTTCCGTCGTTTTCCTCCATCGGATCGGGAATCCGGGAGGTGGCCACTTCCTTCTTGGGAATCATCACTTCCTGCCAGGGTTTGAGCAGTCCGAGCTGAGTGAGGATCGTTTCCGCCCCGCAGTGCTCACAATAGCGGGCATCCCCCGGATTGATGCGGCCGCACCAGTGGTCTGCGCCGATGCGCTCGTCAAACCGGGACTGGTTGGTGCATTCGTTGAACAGGTAGATCCCGCACATCTTGCAATACTTGGCGTCCTCGGAAAAATTCCGGTTTCCGCAACGGGGGCAATAGAGGAACCGTCCCCTTTCGTCCGTTTCGACGTAGGCGTGCTTTTGATTCATCGGTCTTCCCTCCGGATTTCGTTTTATCGTTCCCAGCAGGCCGTAATACCCGTCGGGACTGGCACAGTGGGCCACCGGTTTCAGGTAGTCCGCGAACTGCCGCCTCATCCACTCCTCCGCCGCCCGACAGGTTTCGTCGTATCCGTTCAGGGCTTGTTCCCTCTCTTCCGCCACCGCATCGGGGATCTCGCACATGAAGGCGATCAACTCCCGTCGGGTGGCACCGGCCGCCCGCAGCAGGGGCAAGGGGGCGAGCACCTCCGCCGCAAACCGTTCCGCTTCCAGGACTTGACGGGGGGAACGCTTCGGGGGGACCCCGTCTTTCGCCGGTGCGGCTGCGTGTCCGAGCCGGATATGTCCCAGTTCGCGCAGGACGGTCCAGCGGAGAACCTCCCCGGAACGCAGCCCGTCATCCAGGACGATGGTGAACGTTTCCTTTTCCCGGTGAACGAGAAGGAACGCGCCGCGCCCCTCTTCCATCGATCGCGGGTCGAAATGGGCGCTTTTGGCGATCCGGCGGGCGGAAATGATCCGGACTCCCAATCGTTCGGCGAGGAGAAAGGGATCGACGGGCAACCAGCGGATATCCGTTTCGCGGATCAGTTGCCAGGCGTTGTCCCGGATGGTCCCGATGCGGTCTTTTTCCATCGTTTCCATGGGGCTTGCACACTCCCTCTTCTCCTCCATTGTACACGCTGTCGCTCGGGTCGGAAAAGTTGGGGGCGCGCTTCTTCCGCATCCGTCGATGGATGCCCGGCGGGCGCGGACTTCACCGACTCCGGAGTCGGCGCGGCGGACCGAGGGGGCAAGTCTCCCTTCCGAGGTCGGAAGCAGGAGGCGGTCGAATTTGTGCCGCTTCCGGAAAGACGGGAGCGGGAGAAGCGGGCAATCCGGAGGGGGAAAGTCAGCTGCGGGCAAGAGAGCGGGGAGTACATAGGAAGGGGTGGTCCTGCTGACGGAAGCCGGATGAAAGAAGCGAGGCCCGTCGGGAGGCGAAGTTTGCGTCAAAACGGCCCCGCAAAAAAAGGACTCCCGGATCGGAGTCCTTTTGCGCCCTTTCTCAGGCGCTGTTGGTTCCTCCCTGCTGTTCTTGTTCGCCGCCGTCCTGGGATCCGCCCTTTTTCTTTTTCTGTTCCGCTTTTTTTACCGCCTCCTCCAGGAGCTTCTCGAATTTCTTCTGGAAAGACGGGGTTTCCAGGGCGTCTTCCATCACCTTGGTCATCTCTTTGCGGTATTGACGGCTTTTCATCAGGTGGAGGAGGTTTTCCTCAAATTCCGGATCCCGCAGGACATCCAGCAGAAGTTTTTGGTACTCGGGGTCCTTCATCAGCTGCTTCATCAGCTTTTCCTGTTCCTTGCGGGTCACTTCGGCCAGGTTTTTGGCCACTTCCCTCTTTTTGAGGATCTCTTCCAGTTGCTTTTTCGTCTTCGGATCCTGCATCGTTTTGGCGACGGCCTTCTCCACATCCTTGTCGGCGATGACTACTTCCCGCTTGAATTCCGGGTCCTTCATCATTTCCCGGATAGCCTTTTTCCCTTCGTTGGTCTCAAGGACGTCCACGACCATTTCCTTTATCTGCTGGTAATCCGGCCCCTGGCTTTCGGGTCGTTGGGCCGGACTGCTGCATGCGGTGGCAAGAATGAGGATCATTGCGGAGAATAAAAGGTGTCGCATGGGAAGCCCCCGTTTCTTTATGAACTGAAGCGTTTTTAAACGGTTCGGGATGCAACCTCTACCCTTAATATGGGGCGGAGGGGGGCGGTTTATGCCGCACGTGTTGGCGTTGCGACAAGGGGTTTGGTACAATCAAAGGGACGGAATGTGATGGGAGAGACCGAAAATGACGATACGGAATTGGCTTTTTTTGTTTGTCACCACCCTGGCCCTGGGGGGCGTCGCGGCGCTTTTGATCGGCTTTTTACTGGAACTTTTCATGGGGGAAATGGGACTCGACCTGTCTCAGCGGCTGCTCGCCGGTCTGCTTTTCGGCGCGGTGGCGCAGATGGGCTTTTTTGCCTACCTGATCTTCAATTGGGTCGCCTCCGGATTTTTCCGGAAGGATTTCTGGTTTCATGCCGTCCAGGTGTTGCTTCTCCTCCTGGTGCTGGGTGAGGTGGTCGTTTTCGGGTACCTGGCCGATGCCGAGGGGAGGATTCTGGTGCCCGAGGCCCTTGTCGGATTTATCACCCTGGCCGCCGGATTGCTGGTGGCCTTCTGGAAAATGAAACTGACGAACGGTCGGGGGTTCGTGCCGGCCCTCTTCTTCATGGTGGTGGCGACGCTGCTCGAATCCGGCACCGCCCTCAAACAGGACTCCCTGATGATGATGCTGTACACGGTGTTGACGATCCTGGTCTGCAATGCATGGCAGATCCTGTGGATCCACCGCCTGGTGGCTCCTCCGAAGGCCGAGGGCGGAAAGGGCCGGAAGAAAAAGGGCGTGGCTGCTCCGGCGGCGGCCGGCTCCAAAAAATAGAACAGCCGAATCCGCTGATGGAAAGTCAGGGGTTCGGCATCGGATGAAGCGTTTTTCGCGCGTCATTCGATCGGATCGGTTTTCACTTTGGTCCCGGCGATCAACTCGGAGACCGTCACGAATTCATATCCCTTGTCCCGGAGCTTGTCGATGATTTCCGGCAGCGCTTCATGGGTTTGGCGGCAGGAATCGCTGGCGTGCATCAGGATGATGTCGCCGGGATGGGCTTTGCTGACGACGCGCTGAACGATTTTGTCTGTGCCGGGATTCATCCAGTCGAGGGAATCGGTGTCCCACTGGATGGTGGTGTATCCCAGGCTGTCGGCGATGCGGAGCACCCGTTTGTCGAAGTCTCCGTTGGGGAAGCGGATCAGATTGGGCTTTTTGCCCGTCAGCTTGGTCAGGATGTGATCCGCCTTGGAGATCTGCTCCCGGATTTTCTCCTCGCTGTAGGTGCTGTAATTGTCGTGCCGGTGGCCGTGACTGCCGATTTCATAGTTCATGTCGACGATCCGTTTGACGATGTCCGGGTGGCTCTCCGCCCAGGGGGAGGAAAGGAAGAAGGTGGCCTTCTTGACCCCTTTCTGTTCCAGCACATCGAGGATGGGGCCGGCCCGCTCCTCTCCCCAGCTGATGTCAAAGGTGAGCGCCAACTGCTTTTTGTCGGTTTCCACGCTGTAGATCGCTTCAGGACCTGTTTCCACGGGGAGAAAGACCTGGATGTTTTTCTTTTCGGCATAGAAGATGCCTGCCGCAAAGAACACCGCAACGACCAACACGGCGATCCGTTTGATCTTTTGGCCGGATAAAACCCAGAAAAAGTTCATCCCTCCACCTCCGACGCCTATTCGGTATGGGGGGTTGTACCCTGTCCCATACTATGTGTATGCCGCCGGAGGGGGGTTATTCCATCGCGGCAGAGAAAGGGGAGGAACTGGTGGGACGAATTGCCCGAGCCCTTTATGATGAGCGGAAATTGATCGGCGGCGCGGCACTGATCCTCATTGCCGGCATGTTGATCGGGTATTTTAATGCGGAGGAGATCGACCAAGCCTTTCGCCAGTCGGGCATGTACGGCGCTCTGGAACAGATGGTCAGGCGCATTCACGCCAATCCGGATTTTTTGACCGCCTTTGGCCTCATCTTTTTCAATAATGTGAGGGCGGCCGTCACGACCATCGGTTTGGGAATTTTCCTGGGCGTGTACCCGGTTTTGATGCTGATGGCCAACGGGATGATGCTGGGAGTGATTCTGCACCAGTCGGCGGTGGAGGCGGGGGTTCACCCGCTGGTTCTTTTCGTCACGAAGGTGCTGCCCCACGGAATCCTGGAACTGCCCGCCATCATCATCGCCGCGGCCTACGGCATGCGCCTGGGAATCACCTTTGTCCGCTGGCTGCTCAGTTGGTTCGTTCCCGGAGGGCGGGCGGCCGGAACCAGGGAATGGCGGAGGCTGTTTGACAGGATCCCGGCGGCGGCCGCCTTGGTGATGGTTTTGCTTCTGGCGGCGGCGGCGATCGAAGCCGGTTTGATCATCGCCTTTGGATCCCGGGGAGGAGTGATCGGATGATGAAAGTGGACGTCATTTGGAAGGGAAACATGGCCTTTCAGGCGGATGCGCCCTCCGGACACCGGGTGATGATGGATGCCCAACCGAAGGCCGGGGGAGAGAACCGCGGCCCCAGTCCGATGGAGACGCTGCTCGCTGCCGCGGGGGCCTGTTCCGGCATCGACATCGTGATGATTTTGGAGAGGATGCGCCTTCGCGTCGACGCCTTTTCGATGGAGGTGTCCGGGGAACGGGCGGAGGATCATCCCCGCCGGTTCACCCGGGTTCACGTCCATTACCGGTTGGAGGGGGATCTGCCGCCGGAGAAGGTGCGGCGCGCGGTGGAGCTTTCCCGCGACAAGTACTGTTCGGTCCTCCGCTCCCTGAACGCCGAGGTGACAACCAGCTTCTCGATCAACGGGGTGGAATATTGATAGACTTTTTGTCGCGGAGATTTCCATTTATTACAGGGTTGACATTTGGACAAAACCCCAATATACTAGGCAATGTCGCTCCTTGATGAGGGGCGGCTCAAAATGAAATTCGACGCCGCACTCCAGAAAAATCTTGTTGACTTCCGCGGAACGGTATGATAAAATATAAACCGTCGCCGCGAGGTGCGGCGAAGAAAAAATGAAGGCGCTCCTTGAAAACTGAAGAGCGAAAAGGACCCGTGGTTCCTTTGAGTCATATCAAACTTTCCAGGAGAGTTTGATCCTGGCTCAGGACGAACGCTGGCGGCGTGCCTAATACATGCAAGTCGTGCGGGGTCTTGAAGGGCTTGCCCTTTAAGACCCAGCGGCGAACGGGTGAGTAACACGTGGGTAACCTGCCCGCAAGACCGGGATAACTCCGGGAAACCGGGGCTAATACCGGATAAGACTCCGGATCGCATGATCCGGGGTGGAAAGGCGGCGTCAAGCTGCCACTTGCGGATGGGCCCGCGGCGCATTAGCTGGTTGGTGAG
>NZ_FOOK01000023.1 GCF_900113175.1 Planifilum fulgidum
TATAAACGACGGAGTCAGACCATTGAGCGCAGCTTCGCTGACGCCAAAGAACTTCATGGGCTTCGTTATGCACGCTACAGGGGGCTTGCCAAAGTCAGAGAGCAATGCCTCCTTATTGCCGTGGCTCAAAACATCAAAAAAATGGCCTTGCTCCTCTCGAAGAGAGGAAAAGGCTTTGTGATCCGCCTAATTTACCAAATCTAATTTCCTTTATCTGTTTATTTCCCATAAACATGCAACCCCTGGCGCTTTTCTTGCGAAAAGAGCCAGGGGGTTTGTCATCAATCTCAAACCCCGAAGGATCGGGGTTTCTTCGTGTTCAGGGCTTCAATTCCTCCGCCGGCTCCTCCGAATTCCTCTGGCGACGGCGATGGACCGTTTGTTTCAAGCCATAGGCCGCGTAAATCGCCAGCGGGAAGAAGACAAATTTGGGGAAATGCTCCGGATACCGCGCCGCAACCACCACCGTCACCACCAGAAACAGCAGAATCACCCAGTAGATGCGGCGGGGCATCCCCAGATTCTTGAAGTTGGGATACCTGACCCGGCTGATCATCAGATAGGACAGAAGCAACATGCCCAAGATGTGAAACAGCGGACTGGGCGTCATTTCACTGTAGAGGGCCATCGTCGCCAACACGCCGCCGGCGGCGGTGATGGGCAGGCCGATGAAAAAGCCGGGCAAGCCGGGTTCCACATTGAACCGGGCCAACCGCAAAGCGCCGCAGATGGGAAAAACAGCGGTGATGATCCAGCCGACAACCCCCATATCGTGAAGAACGGCCACGTACATGATCAGCGCCGGTGCCACGCCGAAGGATACCACGTCGGAAAGGGAGTCCAGCTCCTTTCCGAATTCGCTCTGGGCGTTGAGCATCCGTGCGACCCGGCCGTCCAGGCCATCCAAAAACATTCCGATAATCACCATCATCGCGGCGTATTGCCACTGATCGTGAAACGCAAAAATAATCGCGATGATCCCTAAAAATAAGTTCCCGACGGTAAACATGTTGGGAAGCGTCTTGACAAACATCAAGGGAACCCCCTCAACTCTTAAATGGACCGGGCCAGCGGGATCCCACCCCTTTCACCATCGATCGTTCGTTATTTCCCCATTCTATGTTATTTATATATGTCTGTCAATAAACACTTGCTCCTGTATCCGCTTCAGCCCCTCCCTGATGGTATGCGCCCGGATGTCGCCGACTCCCTCCACCTCGTCCAATTCTTCGAGGCTGGCCGTCAACACTTTTGATAGATTTTTAAACCGGTCGATCAACTTTTGTATCACCGGGGAGGGAAGGCGCGGAATCTTGTTCAAAATCCGATATCCCCTGGGAGAGATGGGATCATCCTCAATGTTGACGGTTTCCGGGTAGCCCAGGGCCCGGATGATGTGCTCATGTTCCAGGAGCTCATCGGAGGACAGGTTTTTCAGCTCGTCCAACACTTCCTCCGGCGCGCGGGAACCGGCATCATAACTGTAATCCTGTATCAGGAGCTTCGCTTCCTCTTCGATGTTGGACACCAGTTCCTTCAGCTGCATGCTGATGAGCCGCCCTTCGGTTCCCAGCTCGTTGATGTAGGTTTCGATTTCCGCCTTGATGCGAAGGACCATGGCAATCTGGTGAATGACCGTGGCCACATCGTTCAGGGTCACCAGTTCCTCAAATTCCAGGGCGCTCAGGTTGGTGATGGACTGGTCCAGCACCGACTTGTACTTTTCCAGGGTTTGAATCGCCTGATTGGCCTTGGCCAAAATTACGCCGATATCCCGCAGGGTGTAGCGAAACTCCCCCTGATACAGGGTGATGACGTTGCGCCGCTGGGAAATGGCCACCACCAGCTTCCCCGTCTGGCGGGCGGTGCGCTGGGCGGTGCGGTGTCGGATTCCCGTTTCCGTCGACCGGATCGAGGATTCGGGAACCAGATGCACATTGGCGTACAGGATCCGTTTGCCGTCATCGCTCAAAATGATGGCTCCATCCATTTTGGCCAGTTCGTACAGATGGGCGGCGGAAAAGGGGCAATCGATGCGGAATCCGCCATCGGCAATCGCTTCCACCCGTTCATCGTAACCGACGATGATCAATGCTCCGGTTTTGGCCCCGAGGATGCTGTCCAACCCCTCGCGGAAGGGGGTGCCGGGAGCCACCAGCCGCAATACCCTTTGGACGAAGATCTCCCGCTCCATTTCCTCCTTCAACCAATCGACCCTCCCAACGCCACCTCCAAAGCTTCTTCCACCGATCCCACCCCGATGATCTTAAGTCCCTCCGGCGGGGTGAGGGACCGTAAGTTTTTCCGTGGAACGATCGCGTTTTGAAAACCCATCTGGCGCGCTTCCGCCAGGCGCTGCTCCAGCCGCGCGACGCTCCGAACCTCTCCGGTCAATCCCACTTCTCCCACATACACATCCCGGGGGCCGGTCGGCCGATCGCGAAAGCTGGAAGCGACGCTGACTGCCACGGCCAAGTCGACGGCCGGCTCATAAAGCCGCACTCCCCCGACGACGTTCACATAGGCGTCCTGGTTCTGAAGAAACATTCCGAGGCGCTTTTCCAGAACCGCCAGGATCATGGACACCCGGTGGTGGTCCAAACCGGTGGCCATCCGCCTCGGGGTGGCCAGGCCCGACGGGGACACGAGGGCCTGCACCTCCACGAGGACCGGACGGCTTCCCTCCATGCTGGCGGCGACGGCCGACCCGGCCACCCCCGTGGGCCGCTCCGAGAGGAACATCTCCGACGGATTGGCCACCTCCGCCAGCCCGTCCGACTTCATCTCGAAAACGCCCATTTCATTGGTGGACCCGAAGCGGTTTTTGACCGCCCGGAGGATCCGGTAGGCGTGATGCCGGTCCCCCTCAAAGTAGAGGACGCAATCCACCATGTGCTCCAGGAGGCGGGGGCCGGCAATCGCCCCCGCCTTGGTGACGTGGCCGACGATGATCACGGTGACCCCCTGTTCCTTGGCCAGACGCATCAGGTGACCCGTGCACTCCCGCACCTGGGCCACGCTTCCGGGGGCGGAGGTGATCTCCGGATGGTAAACGGTCTGGATCGAATCGATCACCAACAGTTTGGGCCGGACCTGTTCCACCAGGGAACCGATGGCCGAAAGGTCCGTCTCGGCCACGACAAACAGGCGGTCATCCAGGGCATTCAGGCGATCGGCCCGCATCCTGAGCTGTTCCGCCGACTCCTCCCCCGACACATACAGGACGGCGGAGCCGCGGGCGGCCAAACGGTGGGACGTCTGGAGCAACAGGGTGGACTTCCCGATCCCGGGGTCTCCGCCGACCAGGATGAGGGATCCGGGAACCAGACCGCCTCCCAGCACCCGGTTCAACTCCCGGATTCCCGCATCCATCCGTTCCTCCCGGCGCCGTTCCAGCCGGGTGATGGGCGTCGCCGCCGGTTGGGATTTTCGGCGGAGCATCGCGCCGCCCGGTGTGCGGGCCGCCATCTCTCTCTCTTCAACCATCGTGTTCCACGAGCCGCACCCGGGACAGCGTCCCATCCACTTGGGGGAAGCATAGCCGCACTCTTGACAAGCAAACGTCGTCCTCGCCTTCGCCAATGCCGCTCCCCCCGCTTTCCTCCGGTTTGCTGTCTCCATTATATAGCAAAACGCTGTCCCCACATAACTGTTCCATCAATTTCCGCGAAGCTTGCGGGAAGGTCCTCGCCGGAAAGCATTTTCCGAGGATGGCTTTCAGGGGGGGGGAAGGAGGGTTTCCGGAACGTTTGAGGGGATTTTGGAGCGGGAGCATGAAGCGCATTCCTCACTTCCATTCTGCCACAGAAAGCCGTCCCTGGCCAGCGCCTTTCACGCGGCGGCACCGGCCCTTTGCGCCTTTCCCCTTCCCTTGCGATTCTTGTTTATTCGGACGGATCCGTGATCACGACGTCATGGATCAAGGCCGGCTTTTCCGCCCGGTTCCCGATCCGGATCCCGTCCCGGATCTTTTCGACGATCTCGTCGACGTTTTCCCGGTTCGCATGGATGGTTGCCAGGGGTTCCCCCTTTTCCACCGGATCCCCGATTTTCTTGTGCAGCACCAGGCCCACCGACAAATCGATCTCCGATTCCTTCGTGGTCCGGCCGGCGCCGAGCATCATCGCCGCAATCCCGATCTGATCGGTGACGATCTCCGCAACCACCCCTTTTTCCTTTGCCGGAACCGGGATCTGATGCGCCGCCCGCGGGAGCCGGTCCGGATCGTCCACCGCCTTCGGATCGCCGCCCTGGCTGGCGATCCATTCCCGGAATTTCTCCAAAGCCTTGCCGCTTCGAAGAACCTCCCTCAGCTTCTCTTCCGCTTCCTCCGCCGATCCGGCCTTGCCGGCGAGCATCACCATCTGGCCGCCCAGGGTCAAGCACAGCTCCTCCAGATCCTTGGGTCCTTCTCCCCGGAGGGTTTCGATCGCTTCCCGCACCTCCAGGGCGTTGCCGACCGCATGGCCGAGGGGCTGACTCATATCGGAGATGACGGCCGTCGTCCTCCGGCCCAGCCGGTTGCCGATGCTCACCATCGCTTCGGCCAGGGCCCTGGCGTCCTCCAGCGTCTTCATGAAGGCCCCGGAACCGGTCTTCACGTCCAGCACAATCGCATCGGAGCCGCCGGCGATCTTCTTGCTCATCACCGAGCTCGCAATGAGCGGGATGGAATCCACCGTCGCCGTCACATCGCGCAGGGCGTACAATTTCTTGTCCGCCGGCGTCAGGTCGGCCGTCTGGCCGATGATGGCGATTTTATGCCGGTTTACCTTGTCGATGAACTCTTCCTTGGTGTACTCCACAGTAAATCCCGGGATCGACTCCAGTTTGTCGATCGTGCCGCCGGTGTGCCCCAGCCCCCTGCCGGACATTTTGGCCACCGGGATGTCCAGGGCGGCCACCAGGGGGGCCAACACGAGGGTGGTGGTGTCCCCGACGCCGCCCGTGGAGTGTTTGTCCACCTTGATGCCTTCAATGGCCGACAGGTCGACCTGCTCGCCGGAACGGACCATGGCCATGGTCAGATCCGCCCGCTCCCGTTCGGTCATGCCCCGAAAGTAGATGGCCATCGCCAGGGCGCTGACCTGGTAATCGGGAATTTCCCCCTTCGTGTACCCTTCAATGATAAACCCGATCTCTTCCGCGCTCAGTTCCCCGCCATCGCGCTTTTTCTTGATGAGATCCACCATTCTCATCGTCGATGCGCTCCCTTTCCCGCGATTTTACAAAGTGACGACGGTTTCCAGGGCCAGTTCGATCATGTCGTTGAAGGTGGTTTGCCGCTCCATCGCCGTGGTCTCCTCTCCGGTCAACAAATGATCGCTGACCGTCAGGATCGTGAGCGCCTCCACGCCGTGTTTCGCCGCCAGGGTGTAAAGGGCGGTCGTCTCCATCTCCACCGCGAGCACGCCGTGGTCCATCAGCTTTTGCACAACGGATTGATCGTCGCGGTAAAACAGATCGGAAGTGAAGACGTTGCCCACATGAACCCTCATCCCCCTGGACACCGCCTGCTCGTAGGCGGTCTTCAGCAGCGAAAAGCTGGCGATGGGCGAAAAGTCCCACCCGCCGAAGGTGTTCCGATTGATGCTGGAATCGGTGCAGGCTGCCTGGGCAAGGATCAGATCCCTCACCTTTACATGCCGCTGCATGGCGCCGCAGGTTCCGACCCGGATGAGGCGCTTCACCCCGTATTCCCGGATCAATTCATTGGCATAGATGGCGAAGGAGGGGATGCCCATCCCCGACCCTTGGACCGAAACGCGCCTTCCCTTGTATGTTCCCGTAAAACCGAGCATGCCCCGAACTTCGTTGTAGCAGGAGACATCCTCCAGAAAACGCTCCGCGATGTGCTTCGCCCGGAGCGGATCGCCCGGCATCAAGACCGTCTCCGCAATTTCACCCGGCTTGGCTCCGATATGCACGCTCATGCTCCTTCAACTCCTTTGCGGTGAATGGATGGGTCCGCGCCGATGCCGAAGGGCGCGCACACCCGCATCGCTTCCGCGAAAAGTGCCGCGCCGCACCGGCCCGCGTTTTTATCGAAGGTCTTCAAGAAAGCTGGTGCCGTTTTCCGGCAGAGGGACGCCGAAATTGTCCGCGATGGTGGCCCCGACATCGGCAAAGGTTTTGCGCAGGGGCAACTGCTTTCCTCCCGCCAAGAACCGCGGAGAGTAGACGAGGAGAGGCACCAGCTCCCGGGTGTGATCCGTCCCCTTGAAGGTGGGATCATTGCCGTGATCCGCCGTGATGATCAACAGATCCCTCTCCGTCATCTTGTCCAGCACTTCCGGGAGGCGCCGGTCGAACTCCTCCAGGGCCCGGGCATAGCCCTGCGGGTCCCGCCGGTGGCCGTACTTCGAATCGAAATCGACGAGATTGATAAAGCTGAGCCCGGTGAAGGGTTCGTCAAAGGTGGCGACAAACTTGTCCATGCCGTCCATGTTGGATTCGGTGCGAATCGTCCGGGTAATCCCCTCGCCGTCATAGATGTCCGTGATCTTCCCCAGGGCGATGACCTCCAGGCCGTGATCCTTCAACTCGTTCATGGTCGTCCGGCCGAAGGGTTTCAGGGCAAAATCGCGCCGGTTGGCGGTCCGGGTAAACTCGCCCGCCTTTGTTCCGACAAAGGGGCGGGCGATGATCCTTCCGATCCGATAGGGATCATCCCGCGTGATCTCCCGGCAGTATTCGCAGATCGCGTACAGCTCGTCGAGGGGGATCACCTCCTCGTGGGCGGCGATCTGCAACACCGAGTCGGCGGAAGTATACACAATCAACGCCCCGGTTCTCATGTGCTCCTCGCCGAGCTCCTGGATGATCTGCGTGCCGCTGGCCGGCTTGTTGCCGATCACTTTCCGGCCCGTTTTGGCTTCGATTCGCCGGATCAGCTCATCGGGAAATCCCTCCGGAAAGACGCGGAAGGGCTGATCGATATACAGCCCCATGATCTCCCAATGTCCCGTCATCGTGTCCTTGCTGCGGGAAGCCTCTTGCATTTTGCCGTAATAGGCCATGGGCCGCTCCGCCGCCGGAATTCCCGGAATCGGGCGGATGTTGGAAAGGCCGAGCTTCGCCATGTTGGGCATGTGGAGTCCGCCGCACACCCGGGCGATTTTGCCGAGGGTGTCCGCTCCCACGTCATCGAAATCCGCCGCATCCGGCGCCTCCCCGATGCCCACCGAGTCCATCACGATCAGGTGAATCCGTTCAAAGCTCACGTCTCATCCCTTCTCTCTTCCGTAATGCGATTTTCTCGCTGTCACCTACAGTTTCTGCTCCCACAGTCATAAATACCACAGTCTGCCTTCAGATCAAAGCGGGATGCGGAGAATTTGTGAACATTTCCGGAAGGGACGGACGGCGCCCTCCCAACCCTCGCGACTCGGCCCTTCCCCCAAGGCGCCACCGCTCATCCCCGCCGCCACCGCGGAAAGATGGCCCCCGTCCGCTGTCTGTACGCCCGGTACGCCTCCCCGAACGGATCGATCATCATCTGTTCCTCCCGGGGAACGCGCAGGAAAAACAGGATCAAAAGGGAGAGGAGGGGAGACCAGCCCGCGATCCAGTTATGCGGGATCAGTCCCCGGCCTGACCCCCACAACGTGCTGGACGCATACATCGGATGTCTCACGTTTCGGTAAACTCCCCGGGTGATCAGCTCGTGCCCCTCCCTCAATTCGAGGGCGGGGGACCAGTTTCTCCCCAAATCCGCATGGGCGCGCCAAAAGAATCCCAGAGCGACGGCGGTGATCCCGATGCCCCGCCAAACCGTCCAGGGCGAGAGCCGGTAATCGGCAAAGTCGAGGAGCGGAGTGAAGGAATCAATCAACGGAATGAGGACGATTCCGGCCGACATCCGGGCCGGCAGGAACTTCTCCAGCGCCGTTTTGCGGACGATCACCATCCGGTTCGACTTCACCCTTCTCCCGTAGGGCAGGCAAATCAACTGCATCACGATCCATCCGGAAAATAAGGGGCGAGCTGAACATCCCGCGTTACTCCCACATTTAAAACAAGACGCCCTCCCTCAATCGCAAAAAAGATGGAGCCATCGATTATGTTATATCCGTTAGCTGATACTTGGATCTTTTGCCCGAAGGAAAGGTATGTTGTGGAGTATTATCATGAGGGTGAAAGCTTCTTGGGTTTCTACACAGGTTACATGGTTTTCATCGATCTCCGATAGCGCAAAATTCCTGGACCGCCCCGAAAATCCCCCGACAAGGCGACGCCGCGATCGCGGGTCCCCGGCGCGCCTCCTTTTGGAGGGAGTGCACGTCTTCGGAGCGATCACGATTACTCCCTTTCTTAGTGATTCAGCTTAACTTCCGAACCATTTTCGATGACTTTCCTTTTGACATATCTCTGAAAAGGCTGCATCGGGGTTGTCAGCGCCAGCACCTTTTGAGAAAAGATCTCTTCCCTGAAAAATGTTTCACCGTCATGCAGCGGGAACAGCTTGCGATGAAACTCAAGTTCATACAAATGATGATTTGCAACGGCTGCCAAGCGATTTTATAAAATCCTTGGATCAAGATCGATTCCTGATGTCGTTTCTTTTCATTTTCCGATGCGATTGACAGCCATCGCCTTCACCTAAGGTCATGCCTCCATATATTTTGCATCCCATAACCTCTTCCGCCCGAGCTCACGCGCATCCGCAGACTCGTTGACAGCAAAAAAATGAGCATTGACGATATCCTTCCCTGTCAACGCCGCCAAGGAGCACGTTGTCATCGATAAACAATGCGGAACGTTCATAAACCCTTCAGGACGGGAGAAACACCGGCAATCAGATCAACCAGCGTTTTCTTCCAGCGCCGTTTCATCCTAAAATAACATTCATCCGTCGACCGGCCAAGGACGCCCCTGGGTGAGAAACCGCTGTGGTTATTAAAGCAGAACCCCTCCCCCGCCGAGAGCGGAGGAGGGGTCTTTTTCATTGCCGCGAAGGGCTGAGCTCGTTCCCCTCCACGACCAGTTTTCCGTCCTTCACGTCGATGCGAACGGTGTCGCCCCGCTTGATCGTGCCGCTAAGCAGCGCTTCGGAAAGCCGGTCCTCGATGTGCTTCTGGATCACCCGGCGCAGGGGACGGGCTCCGTAGGTGGGATCGTACCCTTCTTTGGCCAAATGTTTCTTGGCTTCTTCGGTCAGGATGAAATCGATGTCCTGCTCCTTCAGGCGCTTCCGCAGTTCCTCGGCCATCAGCGAGACGATCTGCTGCAGGTGGACTTCCTCCAGGGGATGGAAGACGATCACGTCGTCGATCCGGTTGAGAAACTCGGGACGGAAGGTGCGCTTCAACTCCTGCAGAACGTTTTCCTTCATATTCTCATAGTCGGTATCATCCCCGGCGGTGAAGCCCAACCGGGAGTTTTTGCGGATGGTGCTCGCCCCCACGTTGGAGGTCATGATGATCACCGTGTTGCGGAAATCGACGGTGCGCCCCTTCCCGTCGGTAAGGCGTCCGTCTTCGAGCACCTGCAGCAGGATGTTGAACACCTCGGGGTGGGCTTTTTCCACTTCATCGAAGAGAACCACCGAATAGGGCTTGCGCCGCACCTTTTCGGTAAGCTGTCCCCCTTCGTCGTAGCCCACGTATCCCGGGGGCGCCCCCACCAGCCGCGCGGTGGAATGCTTCTCCATATATTCGGACATGTCGATGCGAATCATCGCGTCCTCGTCGCCGAACAACGCCTCGGCCAAAGCCCGGGCCAGCTCCGTCTTCCCGACGCCCGTCGGACCGAGGAAGATGAAGGAGCCGATGGGCCGCTTGGGATCCTTCAGCCCGGCCCGAGCCCGACGGATCGCCCGGGCAACCGCTTTGACGGCTTCTTCCTGGCCGATCACCCGCTGGTGCAGGATTTCCTCCATTTTCAGGAGGCGCTCCGATTCTTCCTCCGCCAACTTGCGCACGGGAATCCCCGTCCAGCTGGCCACCACTTCGGCGATATCCTCCGTCGTCACTTCCGAATCGGTTTTGCCCTGATCCTCTTTCCAGCGGTTGCGGGTAATCTCCAGCTCTTCCCTCAGCTTTTGCTCCTTGTCGCGGAGAGAAGCCGCCTTTTCAAACTCCTGGCTTTGCACCGCGGCGTCCTTTTCCTTTTTGATGGCCTCCAGCTTTTGCTCCAGTTCCTTCAGCTCCGGGGGAACCGTATAGGAGCGGAGGCGCACTTTGGAGGCTGCTTCGTCAATCAGGTCGATCGCCTTATCGGGGAGATAGCGGTCCGTGATATACCGGTCCGACAGCCGAACCGCCTGGATGATCGCCTCGTCGGTGATTTTCACCCGGTGATGCGCCTCATAGCGATCCCGAAGCCCCTTCAGGATGAGGATCGCTTCCTCGGGGGTGGGCTCATCGACGACGATCGGCTGGAACCGGCGCTCCAGGGCGGCATCCTTCTCGATGTATTTCCGGTATTCATCCAGGGTGGTGGCGCCCACGCACTGCAGCTCGCCCCGGGCCAGAGCCGGCTTCAGGATGTTGGAGGCGTCGATGGCCCCCTCGGCTCCACCGGCCCCGATCAGCGTGTGCAGCTCGTCGATGAACAGGATGATGTTGCCCGCCTGGCGGATCTCATCCATGATCTTTTTCAGGCGGTCCTCAAATTCCCCGCGGTACTTGGTCCCCGCCACCACGGTTCCCATATCGAGGGTCATCACCCGTTTGCCCCGAAGGGTTTCGGGAATCTCCCCGTCGACGATCCGCTGGGCCAGGCCCTCGGCGATGGCCGTCTTCCCGACCCCCGGTTCCCCGATCAGGACGGGATTGTTTTTGGTCCGGCGGGAAAGGACCTGGATCACCCGCTCGATCTCCTTGCTCCGGCCGATCACCGGATCCAGTTTCCCTTCCCGGGCGGCCGCCGTCAAATCCCGCGCGAGGCTGTCCAGGGTGGGGGTGTTGGCGGCGCTGCCGCCTTGATGGGGCGAGATCGCCTCGCTGCTGCCCAAAAGCTGCAGCACCTGCTGCCGCGCTTTGTTGAGACTGACGCCCAGGTTGTTCAGGACCCGGGCCGCCACCCCTTCACCTTCCCGGATCAACCCGAGCAGGATGTGCTCGGTGCCCACGTAGGTGTGCCCCAGCTTGCGCGCCTCATCCATCGACAATTCGATCACTTTTTTGGCCCGGGGGGTGTAGGCGATGTTGATGGGATGTCCCTGCCCGCGGCCGATCAGGGATTCCACTTCCTTCTGGATCTTCTCCAGACCCAGTCCCAATCCGATCAGGGCCTTCGCCGCGATGCCCTCTCCCTCCCGGACAAGTCCCAGCAAAATGTGCTCCGTTCCGATGTTGCTGTGTCCCAGCCGGACCGCTTCCTCCTGGGCCAGGGCCAGCACTTTTTGCGCCCGTTCGGTAAACCGGCCAAACATCATCATCTCAACACCTCGCTCGAAAGGATTGGTTCCGACTCCTCAGCCTGGTTTAGAACCTTTCAAAACCGCCTTTCCTGCGCCAACCGTTCGCGAATCAGCGCGGCTCGCCGCTTGTCGCGCTCTTCCGGTGTGAGAATCTGCCCCGCCTGATGCTGCAAAAATCCCGGCTGTGTGATCACCATCAGTTCATTCATCACGTGGGCCGACACATCGCGGATCAGTCCGAGATCAATTCCCAGCCGCACATCCGACAGCCGGCTCATCGCCTCCTTGGAATCGATGACGCGGGCGTTGGTCAAAATGCCGTAGGAACGGTACACCCGGTCCTCCAGTTGGATGGGGGAGATTTCCATCAGATGGGCCCGGGCGTTTTTCTCATGCTGGATCAGTTGCTGCACGACTCCCTGCAACTTGTCGAGAATTTCATCCTCCGTCAGCCCCAGGGTGACCTGGTTGGATACCTGGTACAGGTTTCCGAGGGCCTCGCTGCCCTCTCCGTAAATTCCCCGCACCGCCAGACCCACCTGGGTGATGGCCGGCAGGAGCCGGTTCAGCTGTTCCGCCATGGCCAGCGCCGGCAGATGCACCATCACCGAAGCGCGGATTCCCGTCCCGACGTTGGTGGGACAACTGGTCAAAAAACCGCATTTCTCATCAAAGGCGTAGTTGAGGCGCTTTTCGAACCAATCATCCAGCTGATCGGCCAGCCGCCAGGCGTCCACCAGCTGGAAGCCCGGAAACAGGCACTGGATGCGCAGGTGATCCTCCTCATTCACCATGATGCTGACGGCCTCGTTGCCGCTCAGGATCACGGCGCCGTGGCGGGATTCCTCCGCCATGTTGAGGCTGATCAGATGCTTTTCCACCAGCACGCGTTTTTCCAAATCGGTCAGATCCGCCATGGAAATCCATTGCGCGTCGCTGAAGACGGGATTGTCCCGTCCCCGGCGAAAGACCTGCTCCACCCGCTTGAGCACTTCCTTGGCTTGGTACTCGTCGGCAACGGTGGGAAAGGGAAGGTCGGCCAAGTTGCGCGCAATCCGGACCCGGCTGCTGATGACGATGTCGGATTGGGGGCCTTTTCCTCGCATCCATTCGCTGACGGAATTTCGGACATAACGATGGGACACGCGCATCAACCTCCCTGACTTTCCAGTTTTCCCTGCAGTTCCCGAATCCGGTCGCGCAGGCGGGCCGCTTCCTCAAATTCCTCGGCTTGAACGCGCCGGGAAAGTTCCTCCTTGAGCCGCTCGATCTCCCGATGGATCTTCAACTTTCCACCGGTTCGCTCCGGAACCTTCCCCCGATGGGAGGTGTGCCCGTGAACCCGGCGGAACAGGGGATCCAGCCGATCCTTGAAGGTCCGGTAACAATCCATGCATCCAAAACGGCCCATCTTGGCAAATTGCCCGTAGGTCAGACCGCACGTCGGACAGCGAAGTCCGGTGGACTGAACCCATTCCGGCCGGTTCCCCTGGGAGAGGTCGGGATTGAGAAGACCCGACAACAAATCCTGAAAGCTGAATCCGGTGTCCAGACCGGTAAATTTCTCCCCTTTTTCCTTGGCGCACACTTCACACAGGTGATACTCCGTCTTCTCGCCGTTGATGATTTTCGTGAAATGCAGGGTGGCCATCCGCTTGCCGCACTCTTCGCATAACATGGCGGCGTCACTCTCCTTTTCCCGCGAATAGGATGGTTACCATTGCGCGCATGATCCGGGCACGAACCTGATCCCTTAGAGGCACCGGCAGCTGCATGACGTCGCGGGCGATGATGCGCCGCATCAGTCGGGCCTCCCGGGGCGTCATCAACTCCTCCTCCCGAAGCCGATCGATGATGTCCTCCGCCTGGGACTGGCTGATCGACTCGCCGATTTGGCGCAGGAGGACATCGTAGACGCTCCCCGGGGAAGCCAGCCGCACCCTGCGAATCCGGATGTAGCCGCCGCCCCCCCGTTTGCTCTCCACTATATACCCTTTTTCCACTGTAAAACGGGTGCTAATCACATAGTTGATCTGCGAAGGAACGCACTGAAACCGGTCCGCCAGCTCGCTCCGCTTGATCTCGATGATCCCGGACCGGCTCTGGTCGAGGATCTTCTTCAAGTGGTGCTCGATGATATCCGAAATGCTGGGCATCGAACAACCCCCTGTTGACTTTGACTAACTTTGACCTTCACTTTCTATTATATATCCCTCCGCGGGAAATGCAAGGGGTTTTCTGAAAAAATGCGCGTGGACCCTGCTTTCAGGAAACCTCCCGTTACGATCTCCCATCGGTCCTTTCATTACCAGTGTTCCGCCGCCGGGTTGCTTTCATACAGCGAAACCGATTTCCGGTAGAGACGCAAAAAGCGGCGGGGCACACACCCGCCGCTTTTTCATCCGGTGCGCACGCCTTTGACGCCTTTTACACGGCGCACCTCCTCCACGATCCGCGTCGTGGAGATCTCCTCCGAAAGGCGGATCGTGAAGGAGATCTTGATCCGTCCATCCCCCGGATCTTCCTCATCGATGGTCACCTTGCGAATGCCGGCGCCGATTTCCCTCAAAACGGACGCGAGCTCTCCCAATTTTCCCGGCTCGTCCTTGACCGTGACCACGATCTTTGCAAGACGGCGGCGCCCGACCACAAGCCTTTCCATCCGGTTCAACAGCTCCAGGCTCACCAGGGCCAGGATGGTGGTCAACACCGCGCCGAACATGTATCCGGCCCCAACGGCCAGACCGATGCCGGCCACCACCCAGAGCGAGGCCGCCGTCGTCAGCCCGCTCACCGTCAACCCGTGCCGGAGGATCGTTCCCGCCCCCAAAAAGCCGATTCCGCTCACCACCTGGGCGGCCAGCCGGGCGGGATCGGCCCGCACGTTTTCCTCCTTAATGAAATCGGAAAATCCGTAAATGGAGATCAGCATGATCAACGCCGATCCGAGGCAGACGAGAATGTGCGTCCGAAAACCGGCCGGATGCGCATCCCTCTCCCGTTCCCAGCCGATCAGACCGCCGAGCACCGCCGCCATGAACAGACGAAAGGCCGTCTCCCAATAGGGAAGGGTCCACACGCTGTTCATTTTGTCACCGCCTTGTTCCCAATTCTTCACCGGTCCCCTCGGCGAAAATCAGGATGGATCTCCGCAACGGTTCAACAAGACGGGTAAAATGTCCGGGAACCGGTCCACCACAACATCGGCATCCTTCAATTCATCCTCCCGGCCGAACCGGGTGAATCCGGGATAACGACAACCGATCACCTTCAGGCCGTTGGCCTTGCCCGCCCGGACGTCGGATTTCCGATCCCCCACCATGAACCCGCCGGTGACCCCGTGCTCTTCCATCAACATGCGCACCAGTTCTTCCTTGGTTTCCGTTCCGTGGTCCCCCGCCCCGTAAACGCCGGTAAAGAGCGGGCTGAGGCGAAAGGTTTCCAGCACGCCGTCGAGATAGGAGCGAAGCCCGTTGCTGGCGATAAACAGCCGCCACCCTTCCGCCTTCAGGCGGCGCAAAGTTTCGGCCACCCCGGGATACAGCCGGCCTTCTCCCCGCCGCAAACCGGCCAGCTCCTCCTCCAGGGTCCAGCGGTCGGCCCTTTTCCTCGTCCCCTCGTCCGCCTCCGGCAACAGGCGGGACCAGATTTCCTCCTGGGTCATTCCGAACACCGATTGGATCTCCCCGTCGGACGGGGGATCCCCCCGGTAAAGCCCCTCCTCCCTCAGCCGCATGAAAGCCCGGCGGAAAGCGGGCAAGGCCACCGTTTCCGATTGAAACAGCGTCCCATCCATGTCAAATATCGCGGTTTTCTCGCTGCAGCACACGTTTTCGACTCCTTTTCCTCCGGATGATGCGGGGCTTTGATCCCGCGGGGCGATCGCCCCTTTTCGCGAAAACGGCGGCAAAAGCCTTCCTCCGCCCTCGACGGAAAGAGCCCCCTTCGAAAAAAAGGATCCGCCGAAGCTTTTCCGCTCCGGAGGCCGAGGATCCTCAGCAGTCTCCCGGTCCGTTCGGCAGATCCCTTTCAAAGCCGGATCGCGCCGGGCGATCCGCTTCTATTGAAATCGCTGTTCATACATTTCCTTGAAATGCTCCAAATTATCGGTCACGCACAACACGGAAGGATATCGTGCCGCCTTGTCAAACTGCCATTCTAGATTGACCGGCCACACAATCAGCTGGATGTCCGACCTCCGGCAACGCTCCACGAAGTCATCCGTGAGATATTCGACCCTGAGGGACAGGTAGCGGGCACGGATCTCCTCCATAAAGGGAAAGACAGTGGGGGTGGATCCCCATTGAATCAGCCCCAATTCCACTTCGCTTGATAGTTTGCGCATGTTGGCGATGGCGTAATGATTGAAGGAGGAAATGAAGACCTGGTCCAACATGTCCGTTTTTTTGAGGACCTCCAGCACGGTCTCCTCCATCCCCGGATACAGGTTTCCCAGTTGCTTCAACTCCACTTTCACGGTCATTTTGCCTTTGGCAAACAACAGGGCCTCTTCCAAAGTGGGAATCGTTTCATTTCTCCCCACGCGGAACCGTTTCAATTCCTCCAAAGTGTAATCCTTGATCCAGCCCTCCCCGTCGGTCATGCGGTCGATTGTCGGGTCATGCATCAGGACGGGAATACCGTCTTTGCTCAGATGGACGTCCATCTCAAGATGGGTGAATCCGAGATCATAGGCGGCTTGAAACGAAGACATGGTGTTTTCCGGATATCGCAGGGGATAGCCCCGGTGTGCCACGCCTCTTATTTTCACAAAAAATGCTCCTTTCTGATGGAAAACGTGCGCAATTTCATTATAGAGAAGAACGGACCATGAAACAAAAGGGGAAAGACGCCGGCGGAAAGAGGTGCAACTTCCGGATCCAATGGACTGTTTGCCCATCGAAAAATAGGGAAATAAGTTGATTACATGATTCTTTCCCCTTTTGCGGAAAAGGAAAACTCTCTCTTCCCTCCGGCTGCGGGATGCCCGAAAAAATGTGCCCGGCCGCCGGGCGGCCGGGATCTCCGGCGCATATTTCCGCCACGGGACGTCAGAAATTCTTCCGCAGGAGAAAAGGCGTCCCTTCCCTCACATCAAACGGCTCATGACCAGCTTCTGGATCTGGGTCGTCCCCTCGTAAATGCTGAGCACCTTGGCGTCGCGCATCCACTTCTCCACCGGGAAGTCCCGCATGTAGCCATATCCCCCGAGGATCTGCACCGCCTGGGTGGTGACCTCCATCGCCATCTCCGCGGCGTAGGCCTTGGCCATGCTTCCCTCCAGGGCGCAGGACTCGCCCCGGTCCGCCAGCTCGGCGGCCCGCCACACCAGAAACCGGGCGGCGTCGATCTTGGTGCGCATGTCGGCGAGCATGAAGGAGATCGACTGGTGGTGGAAAATGGGCCTGCCGAACTGGACGCGCCGCTTGGCGTAATCCAGGGCGTATTCGTAGGCCGCCCGGGCCACTCCCACCGCCGCCGCCCCCACGATGGGCCGGGAGTGCTCCAGCATCTTCATCGCGTAGAAAAAGCCCCGGTTTTCCTCGCCCACCAGGAATTCGGCGGGAATCCGGCAATCTTCAAAGATGACGTCGCCGGTATGGGAAGCCCGCTGCCCCATCTTGCGCTCCTTTTTTCCCCCGGAAATGCCCGGCGCGTCCTTCGGGACGAGAAAGAGGGAAACCCCGTTGTGGCCGTCCTCCGGCTTCGTTTTGGCGAAAACCAGGTACAGATCGGCGATTCCCCCGTTGGTGATGAAGCACTTCCGGCCATTTATGACCCATTCGTCCCCCCGCCGGATCGCCCGGGTCCGGATGGCGCCGAAATCGGAGCCGGCCCCCGGCTCGGTGAGGCAGACGGCCCCGAGGCGGGCCTGCTTCGGATCGCACAGGAAAGTGAGCCACCTTCGCTTCTGCTCCTCCGTCCCGAACCAGTGGATCAGCCCGGCGGCCAGGGCGGTCACGCCGAAGGAAGTGGCCATCCCGGCGCATCCCCAGAACAACTCCTCCGAGATGATGCAGGAGGTGAGGAGGCTGTCGACGCCCCCTCCCAGGTATTCCTCCGGAAACCGGTAGGTGATGAGGCCGGCCCGGTGGGCCTTTTCGTACACCTCCCGGGGAAAGCGTTCCTGCTCGTCGCACTCGGGGGCCACCGGCCGCATCTCCTCTTCGGCGAACCGGCGGGCCAGCCGCTGCATTTGACGCTGCTCATCCGTCATCTGAAAGGAAATCATGGGGATTTTCCTCCCTCCACGATGCCTTCCTCCATAAAGCGGTCGATTTCCTCCCGGCGAAAGCCCATCTCCTGGAGAATTTCGACGGTGTGTTCCCCCCGCCGGGGAGCCGGCGTCACGGGATTTCCCTCCCGCTTGTCGCGGGAGGACAAAAACCCGCTGTTGGGCATCACCTGAAATCCCTCCGTCGGATGATCCAGCGCGAAAAAGTTCTCCCGCTCCCGGGCCTGGGCGGAGCGGACGGCTTCGGAAAGGGTGAGGACCGGCGTGAGACAGCAGTCGGCCTCCTCGCCGATGCGGACCCACTCTTCCAAATTTCGGCTCCGAAACAGTTCCGCCACTTCCCGGTACAATCCGCTCGGGTCATCGGGGGGCGAAAAGCCCCGGTCCCGCCATTCCGGACGGCCCACCGCGTCGCAAAAACGATTCCAAAACTTGGGCTCCAGCGCCCCCAGGGCGACGTAACGGCCGTCCGCCGTTTCATACACATGGTAGGCGGTCATCGCCCCGCACAAAAGGTGGGAGCCCCGGGTGACCTTCTCACCGCTTTGTTCCAACGCGAGGGGAAAAACCTGCCAGCTGTGCAAAACATCCGTCATGGACACGTCCAGGACCGCCCCTTCGCCGGTGCGCAGGCGGCGGACCCAGGCGGCGAGGATCTGTTCGACGGCCGCCATGCCTCCGGCCAGGTCGGCCACCTGGACCGTGGGGATCGACGGCGGACCTCCATACGTTCCGATTCCGTCCAACAGACCGGTTACGGCCGCGTAATTGATGTCGTGGCCCGCCCGGGAAGCCATCGGGCCATGCTGGCCGTATCCGGTGAGGGAACAGTAGATCAGGCCGGGATGGATCTTGCGGAGCGTCTCCGCATCCAGGCCGAACCGGGCCATCACGCCCGGCCGGAAGCTCTCCACCACCACGTCCACCTTCGGTATCAGGCGATGAAGGATCTCTCGTCCCGCCTCCGTCTTCACGTCGATCGCCAGGCTCCGCTTGTTCCGGTTCAGGAGAAGAAAGAGCCGACCCGTTTCCTCGGCAAGGGGGGGCAAATGGCGGGCCGGATCGCCGATGTGGGGATCCTCCACCTTGATCACGTCCGCCCCCATGTCGGCCAGGCGCATGGTGGCAAAGGGCCCGGGAAGGTAGCGGGAGAAATCCAGCACCTTCATCCCCTTGAGAAAATCCTGCCGTCGGAATTCCACTACCTCCACTCCTTTTCGGGAAAGCGTTTACATCCTTGAAAGGAAAAAAGCGGGCCCTCGGTGGAAAGGCCCGCTTCTTTCACCGATCACCCTTCCCGCTCGATGATGGTGGCGATCGCCATGCCGAAGCCGATGCACATGGTCATCAATCCATAACGGGCTTTGCGCCGCTCCATTTCGTGCAAAAGCGTGGCGGTGATGCGGGCGCCGCTCGCCCCCAGCGGATGGCCCAGGGCGATCGCTCCGCCGTTGACGTTCACCTTCTCCCAGGGGGCCCCGGTTTCCTTCTGCCAGGCCAGCACCACCGAAGCAAAGGCTTCATTCACTTCGAACAGATCGATATCATCCATGGTAAGGCCGGCCTTTTTCAGCACCTTCTCCGTGCAGGGAATGACGCCGGTCAACATGATCGTCGGATCCACCCCGGCGGTGGCGGTGGCGACGATCCGCGCCCGGGGCTTGAGCCCCAACTCCTCCGCTTTTTCCCGGGAGGCGACCAGCACCGCCGCCGCTCCGTCGGAAATCTGGCTGGAATTGCCGGCGGTCACCACGCCGTCCGCCTGGAAGGAGGGCTCAAGCTGCGCCATCTTTTCCAGGCTGGTGTCCGCCCGGGGCGTCTCGTCCTTCTCCATCCGGACCGTCTCCCCTTCCTCCGTCACCACGTCGATGGGAACGATCTCCCGGTCGAACCATCCTTCCCGCTGGGCGCGCAGGGCCTTTTGATGGCTTTCATAGGAGAACCGGTCCAGCTCCTCCCGGGTGAATCCCCATTGGGAGGCGATCATCTCCGCGGAGAAGCCCTGAGGAATGATCATGTACCGGTCCGTCAACTTGGAGCTGAAGTTTCCGCCGTCGCTTCCCATCGGAACGCGGCTCATGCTCTCCACCCCGGCGGCGATGAACAGGTCGCCCATCCCGGCCATGATTTCGTGGGCCGCCTGGTTCAGGGTCTCCAGGCTGGAACCGCACATCCGGTTGGAACTGACCCCGCAAACTTCCACGGGGAAACCGGCGATCAAAGCCGCGATCCGCCCGATGTTGAACCCCTGTTCGTCGATCTGCGTGACGCAGCCCATCTTCACGTCTTCCACCCATTCCGGCTTGATCCCGTTCCGTTCCACGATGGCGGAAAGCACATGGGCCGCCATTTCGTCCGGCCGGGTCCGGCTCAGCAGCCCCTTTTTCCGGCCGATGGGCGTCCGCACGGCGTCAATGATTACAGCATCCCTCGAACTCACTGGCTTCCTCTCCCCTTTTTCGCTCGAATGAAAAAGCCTGATCCCGTCCGTCGGAAAACGGGCCTTCCTTCTTGCCGGCGGGGATCAGAAGGTGAACAGTTCAATTCCGCCGGACACATAAAGCTCGATGCCGGTGATGTACTTGGCGTGGTTCGATGCGAGAAAACAGATGGCATTGGCGATGTCCTCCGGTTCGCCGGGACGCTTGAAGGCGGTGCGCTGGATCATCCGCTCCCGCATCTTGGGATCGATCATCTGGAAGGCTTCCGTGTTGACAATGCCGGGAACGATCGCGTTCACGGTGATGTTGTAGCGGGCGCCTTCCAGGGCCATGCTCTTGGTGAAACCGATGATTCCCGCCTTGGTCGTGGAATAGCTGGCTTGCCCGAAACCGCCGATGGTTCCGGCGACGGAGGCCATGTTGATGATCCTCCCCCAGTTTTGCTCCTTCATGATCGGCCAGACCGCCTTGGTGCAGTTGTAGGCCCCCGTCAGGTTCACCCTCAGATCCCTTTCCCAGAACTCGTCATTCTGGTACTCGATGCGGGAGACGTGGTCCAGGGTGGCGGCGTTGTTGACAAGGATGTGGATGCCGCCCATCTCTTCCTTCACTTTCTGGAATACCTCGTTCACCTGGTCGCGGTCGGTGACGTCCATCCGGATGGCCATCGAACGGCGCCCCATTTTGCGGATCTCTTCCGCCGTTTTTTCGGCGTAGACGACCCCGGTCGACTTCATCACCTGGCTCATCGGCCCGTATTTTTGCGCCGTTTCGTCGTCATCGATGCTTTCCAGCAAAATGTCGGTGATCACCACGTCGGCTCCCGCCCGGGCCAGGGCCAGCGCGTCGGCCCGTCCCAACCCGCGGGAAGCTCCCGTGACCAATGCCACTTTTCCTTCCAGAGAATAGGTCATCGACGATTCCCCCCATCTCATGAAGATGTCGTCTTTTGATCCTTTTTGCGACCGGTCTGAAAAATCGCGGCGGGATGGCAACATTCATTTGAATGAACAATCATTCATTTGATTCAATTCGGATTATAAACGATTGAAGAACGAAATTCAAGACTTGTCGGGGGATTGACATTTGTTTTTTGCAGGGATAAAATTTAAAAACTGACATCCCTTGAAAGGAGGTCGACGTCCCATGCGGATGGAAATCGCCCAAAAATGCCGCCAATCCGCCGCAATCGCCCAAGCGGCAGCTTTTTGCCGCCGTCGCGGTCTTTTTGGCGTTTTTGCGGATTCCGTCTGCCCAAAATCGCATCGATCGCGCGTCGACCTCGGCAGGGGGATGCATCCCGAAGTTTGACCGGACAACTGCCACAGGTCGACACCGGCCTGTGTTGCCTTCATTGGGAGTTCCGCGTATCTCGGTCGCCGCACCACAGGCCGTCGCCTGTGGTTTTTTTTGTCGAAAAGGAGAGGTGAAGCATGACGCAAACCCTGGAAATGCCCTCTTCGCCCCGGACCGAAACCGTGCCGTCCGACAAAGAGGTGGTGATCGATTGCCAAGACGTGTCCAAACACTTCTACGAACCCGTGGAGGGAAGCCGCTCCTGGCGCAACCTGTTTCTCGGCGAACGCCGGTTGATCCGGGCGGTGAATCAGGTCTCTTTCCGGGTTTACCGGGGGGAGATCTTCGGTCTCCTCGGCTCGAACGGGTCCGGAAAATCGACCATGATCCGCCTGATCGCCACCCTCCTCTTCCCCGACGAGGGGAAGCTTACGGTGTTCGGCAAGGATGTGGTCCGGCACCAGCATGAGGTGCGCCGCCGCATCAACCGGGTGTCGGTGGAGGCCTCCTTTTTCAAGAAGTTGTCCTCCGTGGAAAACCTTCGCTACACCGCGCGCCTCTACGGCCTGTCCGCCGAGGAGGGGGAGCGGCGGGCGCTGAAAATCCTGCGGCGGCTGGGGATATCGGAACGGAAATCCCGCGTGCCCCTGGAAAACCTCTCCCGGGGGATGCAGCAAAAGGTGGCGATCGCCCGGGCCCTGATGACCGATCCGGAACTGGTGCTTCTGGACGAGCCGACCACCGGACTGGATCCCAAATCGAAGCGGGACGTCCAGGAGTTCCTGCTGGAGGTGAAAAAGAGCGGCCAAACCACGATGATTCTGACCAGCCACGACATGGACGAAGCGGAAAAGCTGTGCGATCGCATCGCCATCATCAGCAAGGGATCGCTGATCGCCCTGGACACTCCGGAAGGGCTGAAACGACAGACCGGAGCCTCCACGATGGAGGAAGTCTTTTTCCGATGTACCGGAATGGAATGGGAGGATGCACTGGCCGATGAAGACGATGAATGAACTGGGCGCCTTGGTCGCCTTCGTCGAACGCAGTTTTCGCCTCGTCAGGCGGTATCTCGCCTGGGAGGTGGTTTTCCTCTTCTATAACATCATCAACACCTTGACCATCGGATTGATCGGATACACCGCAGAGCCCGAAGCCCGGGGAGAGACCGTCCTCTTCCTGGTGATCGGCGCCCTCTGCTGGGGATTCATGGCGGTCCTTTTCGAGGAAGTGGCCAACACCATCACCTGGGAGCGGTGGGAGGGGACGATCGAGTACACCTTCATGGCCCCGATCCGCAGGATCACCCATCTGTTCGGAACCTGCCTCTTCGCCATCCTTTACGGCCTCGTGCGGACCATCGCCGTCCTGATCGCCGTCGCCTTCTTTTTCGACCTGCCCCTTCAGCAGGCCAACCTGCTGGGCGCCCTGGCGGCAGTCGCCGCCGCCGGTCCCGCCTTCATGGGCCTGGGGCTGATCGCCGCCGTGCTGCCCCTTCTCTCCCCCGAGCGGGGAACGCAGGCAACCCACATCATTCAGGGAGTGATCCTGTTGGTCTCCGGCATCTACTACCCGGTGTCGGTCCTTCCCGACTGGCTCCAGCCTCTGTCCCTCGTATCACCGGGAACCTACGCCCTCGAGGCGGCCCGGGCCGCCCTGCTGAAGGGGGCGGGAGTGCCCGAACTGCTTCCCGATCTCCTGCTGCTCCTCGGTTTGGGAGCGATCCTCATCCCCCTTGGACTGTGGATTTTTTCCGTCGCCGAACGGTACGCGATGCGGACCGGAAAACTGAAGCGGAGCGGATGAATTGGCGCCGGGGGTTTTCCCCCTTCGGACAAAAAACCGTCACTTCTCTGATCGGAAAGTGACGGTTTTTTGTCTTTCGGCCGGTTCCTTCCCGTTGTGTGATATCATAAGAGAGAGCCGGGCGAAACATTTCCAAACCGGCCAAAAAGGACGGAACGTCGGATCCGCCAGGATCCTTCGCAATAAGGGAAGGGAGAGGCATCCGATGAAAGACCGCCGCAAACAGTTGAAGCGGATCGCATGGTTCGGCGGAATCGGTCTCTTCGCGGCTGTTCTCATATGGAAGGCGTTGGACGTCGCCAATTGTTTCCCCGGCGGAGGTCCCGCCGCCTCCAGTGAGAACCCGGAAAGCGAAGCGGAGATCGCGTGGGAGGTTCCGGAGTTCGAAGCGGTGGACCAGGACGGAAAGCCCTTCAAGCTGTCCGATCTGAAGGGCAAGGTGTGGCTCGCCGATTTCGTCTTCACCAATTGCAACACCGTCTGTCCCCCGATGACGGCCAACATGGCGCTCCTCCAGAAGCGGCTGAAATTTGAAGGGCTGGATGTGGAGATCGTTTCCTTCAGCGTCGATCCGGAGCGGGACGATCAAAAGGCGATCCACAAGTTCGCCGAGCAGCACGACGTGGATTTCTCCAACTGGCATTTCCTCACGGGCTATCCCTTCGAGAAGGTCCAAAAGTTGTCGCGGGAAACCTTCAAAGCGGATGTCCAGATGGATCCCGAATCGGATCAGGTCATCCACGGCACCCAATTTTATCTCGTCGATCAGTCCGGAAAGATTCGGAAGATCTACAACGGAATCAAGCTGGACGACGATGAGATCGTGCAAGACGTCAAGGAAATGCTCGGAAAATGAAGGACGGCCCAGAGAAATCCGGACGGAAAAGCCGCACCGTCTTTTCCCGTCCGAATTTTTTCATCATCAATCGCCAACAATGGCCATAAGAAGCGGGGCCATCGAACGCCCGTCCCCCGAAAGGAGGGAGTTACTCCGTGGGATTTGAAGAACTGATGCAATTGTTTCGTTATCCGGCCAACTGGAACCTGCCGGGGAACCTGCTGACGGTTCTGGTGGGGGCCACTTATCTCCTCCTCGTCGGTCCCCTGCGCCGGCTGTTCCCGGGATCGACGCCCGTCCGTCCCGGCAAGAAAATTTGGTTTTTGAGCGGTTTGCTGCTCCTCTATTTCACACTGGGCAGCCCGCTGGACCTGCTGGCCCATGAACTGTTCAGCTTCCACATGTTGCAGATGTCGCTTTTGTACCTGGTCCTGCCGCCCTTTTTCCTGCAGGGCATTCCGGACTGGATGTTCCGCGCTCTCTTCCGCATCCCCGGCGCAAAACCGGCGGTTTCCCTCTTCACGCGCCCGATCGTGGCCCTCTTCGTGTTCAACGGGCTGCTCTCCATCTATCACGTTCCGCGGGTCTTCGACGCCGTCATGGGAGACCAGTGGCTGCACGCCGTCGTCCATATTCTCCTCGGAATCGCCGCCTTGTTCTTCTGGTGGCCCATCACCGCGCCGGTGGAGGAGCTGGACCGTTTGAGGAGCTGGAAAAGGCTCGTCTACATCTTTGCCGGCGGCGCCCTGCTCACCCCCGCCTGCGCCCTGATCATCTTCTCCGACAGCCCCATGTTTGCCCTGTACAAAGAGGGCTCCGCACTGGCGCCGATCCTGCCGCCTCTGGAGGACCAACAGCTGGGCGGCGTCTTGATGAAAATCATCCAGGAGATCTCCTACGGCATCGCCCTGGGCTACAATTTCTTCCTCTGGGTGGAGCAGGAACGGGCCAAGGAGCGGAAAGCGAAGGAAACCGACGCCGCTGCGCCGACGACCTTCGGCGGCGCGGGCGGCAAACCGCAGGCCAATCCCCAATGAAACAAGAAAAGCGGGTCCTGTGCGGGACCCGCTTTTCTTTATCCCTGCACCGCGGCGGGAGACTGCAGGGGCGCCTGCCCGAGCACGGCCAACATGAAAATGAGGAAGGCGGCCAAGCCGAAATAGGCGATGCCGTAACCGACACGGGTCAGGGGAGGCACCGAATAATACTCTTCGCTCTTCAGCAGGCCGGGACTCTCCTCGGAGGACGGGATGTAATCCACCAGCAGATGGAGGCGGACCTTCTCCCCGTCCGTCCCGGCGGGTTGGGTTCGAACCAGCCGGACCCGTTCGACAGTTCCCCCAAATCCCGTGGCGGTGTGGATGACGCCCAGTCCCGGATAAGCGATCTCGAGGCGGTGCTCCCTCGTCGCCACATCGCAGAAGAGGGAAAAGGGCAAGTCCCGGCGATGCTCCTCTCCCGGAACCAAGAGGCCCGCCTCCTCAAAGGAGCGGCGCTCCACATCCACCTTGATCACGCCGGTCACCTTGTTTTGTTTCCCCCTGCGGCGGGCGACATAGAATTCCCAAAGCTGCCAGGCGAAAATCAGCCAAACCAGAAAAAGAAGCGGACTGAAGGTATAAAGGACGAGAATGAGGCCCACCACCAGGCCCACAGCCCACAGCCAGCGGGAGATGGCCGTCACGATCCTACCCCCGTCGAGGGGATGAATCGGCAACAGGTTGAAGAGATTGATCAAAAACCCGATCGCCGCGATGGCATAGAAGGGGAGATAATCCGTCACCACCGCCAGGGCGTAACACGCAACGGCCCCCAGAGTGCCGACCAGAGGGCCGGCATAGGCGACGAACGCCTCGGTCACCGCATCCCGGGGCTGCTTCTTCAGGGTGATCAAGGCCCCGACAAAGGGGATGAAGGCCGGCGCCGACACGTCCAGTCCCTTTCGGCGGGCCGCCAGAACGTGACCCATTTCGTGGATGAAGATCATGATCACCAGGCCGATCGCCATCGTCCACGGAAAGACCAGAGCGTAGGCGCCCACCGACACCAGCATGCTGATCAGCGTTCCTCCGGCCTTCCCCAATTTCAACAGGGGCAGTATAAACTTCAATTTTCCCCCCAAGCTGAGCAGAAGGGCGGCCAGGCCTCCCGCCCATTTCCAGCCGTTCCGTCTCCCTTTCGAACGATTTTCGTCGTTCAAACCATCGTCCTCCCGGTATGCTCTGTTTTGGCTCCCCTTCATGTGCCACGGGGAGACCTTCGACAAAAACAGCCTCCATTCCCTTTTTTTCATCGGGATCGCTCACGTTCATGATACCCTCTTGAGGCGGATTCAAACAATCAAAAAAATGATGAATCTCATCCGTCCGCAAACGCGGCCCCCTCCTGCCGCCCAAGCAAAGAAAGACCGCGCGTGAGACTTATAAACAAAAAAACCCTTGTGACCAAGGGTTTTCATTGGTGGAGCTGAGCGGGCTCGAACCGCCGACCTCCTCGTTGCGAACGAGGCGCTCTCCCAGCTGAGCTACAGCCCCATGTATTCGTTTCGCACGCATCTATCATGTTACACGTTCGGCGGAAAAAAGTCAACCGGAAAAACGGAACAGATCCTCCAGCATTCCCCCAATAGGACCCCGATGAAAATGAAGGCCGCCGCGCGGCCGACAATGCGCTTCGGCCGCTCCGGCCCAATGTTCCGCTCCCCGCGGGCGCCGGATGCCTGAACAAACCTCCCGCCGCACATCGACAGCGCGGTGGGGACCCGCGCTCACCCCATGAATTCAAGGTGCGGCCGGCAATCACCCCTTCGTCCGGCCGGTATGCCCCGGAAAAGGGGAAGAGTGCGGCAAAAAATTTTGGGGATAAAAGAAAGGGCTTTCCGCCTCGACCCGTCAGCCGGTTTCGGCGGAAAACCCCTTTCCCTTCACTGCCGGCCGATCGCCGGCGTTACTTGCCCACCGCCTCTTTCATCAAGCGGGCGACTTCCCCCTCTTCGGCATGGCGACCGAGCTCCTTTTTGGAAAAGATCCGCTTTCCGTCCACATCCACCTCGAAGACTCCGCCGCTGGAGGGAACCAGGATCATTTCCCCGATCTGCCCGCGAAACTCGTTGAACAACTCCTCCGCCACACGGGCGGCATAGGGAGCGTAGTTTCAAGCCATGCAGAACTCGATGCGCACCCGGTATTTGTCCATGTCCTGTCACCCCTTGAAAAAGCGTTATCCTTCTCTTCTCCGCTGTATGCAGGGTTTCCTCCCGGGGAAATCTTATTCCCCCGAGTCAATTCGATTTCAACTTGGCAAGGGCCTTCTTGTAGCGGTCGTTGCCCGGTTCCAGCTTCACCGCCTTCTCCAGCGCCTTGATCGCCTCGGACTTTTTGCCCTGGGCCGTCAGGATCACCGCCAGCTGATAATGGTAAGAGGCCCGGTCGGAGTCCAGAACGATGGCCCGCTCCACCGCCTGTTTCGCTTTTTCGAGGTCACCGTAGTAGAAACGGCTCATCGCTTCGTAATAGTAAGCCTGGGAATAGCGATCATTCAGCTTGGTGGCCGCCTGAAAGCTCTCATAGGCCTTTTTGGCCAAGGCCCGCTGCTTTTCTTTCTTCTCTTTGGCGGAGAGGCTGGAATCCTTCTCCAGAAGCTCCCGCTTTTTCAGATGGGCCAGACCGAGGGTCATCCGGTATTTTTCATTGGAATCATTGAGCTGAACCGCTTTTTCCGCATGTTCGATCGACCGGTCGATCTCGCCGAGGCGAAACAGAATGACGGCCAAATCATGGTGATACACGGCGTTGTCCGAGTCCCTCTTCACGGCCTCCCCGATCAATTCGGCCGCGGTCCTCAGATCTTTCCGGGCAATGAAAATTTTGCCCCGGTGATACAAGTAGGTGGGATTGTCCGGTTCCAGCTGCACCGACCGATCGCTCGCCGATTCGGCGGTTTTCAGATCTTTGACGTGATAGGCGTACAAAGCCAGCAAATCATGAAGTTCCGCGTCGTCCGGGAATCGCTTGACCCCTTCTTGGAGGAGGAGGATGGCGCTCTGATAATCCCCCATCATCTGATAAAGTTCCGCCAGATGAACATAATATTCGCGCTTGCCGGGATCGGCGCTGACCGCCTTCCTCCCCATCAGGGTGGCCTGAGCTATCTGCTTGTTTTTCTTGGCTTCCACGGATTGACGGTACCATTCCGCCGCCTGTTCGGGATCCTCCTCCACATCCGGATCAAAGACCGCCGAGGATTTTGCATCGGCGGGATCTTTATCGGCAAAGAGCCAGTGATAGCCTCCCAGCCCGGCGAGCACCACGATACACGCAACCAGCGCCGCCAACAACCCCTTGGATTTCCAGAAGGGCCGGGAATCGCTTGAACCGGAGGGCGGGGGTTCCCCGGAAACGGGATAGGGAGACTTTCTCCCCTCGGGAACCAGGCCGGTCCCCGCCGCCTTTTCCGCTCCCGGAACGGGGGCCGCTCCTCTCCGGACGCCCCCGGGCCCCGGAATCCGATCCGCCCCGGCCGGGAAAGGGGTGACGGACGGAGACCGCCTTTCCGCATCCTTTCCGGCGGCAGTCCCGGGCACGGCAGGAGAAGGGAAGTTCCCCTTCGCCGGTTTCGCGAATGCGGGCCCGTGCTCCTGCGGAACACCCCCCGCTTCGCCGGATGCCTTCAACAAACCGGCCTCCAGCTGGGCGAGGGACGGCCGCGCCGCGGGATCGGAGGCGAGGGCCTGCCGAATCGCCCCGTCCCACACGGCGGGGATATCCCCCCGATAGCGGCGAAGCGGCGGAATCGCAGCGCCCTCCGGCGGCGATTGACCGGTCAGCAGCCGGAAGGCCAGGCAAGCGATGCCGAAAACCCAGTGTTTTTCCACATCCGGGATCTCAAGGCCGGGCAGGCCGCCGGACGCTCCCCCGTACAAAAAGCGGATGTTCCCCTCCGTCGTCTCCAGGATGTTGAGGGGGTCGACAACCGCATACTCCCCCTTTGGGGCCAGGCGACGGGCGTGACTGAACACCGCCGACAGCAGCCTTCGAACTTCCCCGATCGGAAGGGAGCCGGACTGAACCAGGCGATGGGCCAGCAGATTTCCCGACAAGGGGCGAAACACCCAATACAGCACACCCTCATCGACGAACGCTTCCTCCACCGGGAAAAAGGCTGCGTCATCCCTGGAAAGCATGCGGGCATCCTTTTCCGGCTTCCCGACCGCCAAAATGAAGCGCGTCGGCTGGAGCTCCCCCCGATCCGCCCCCCAGTCTCCGCTCTCCACCGCCGAATAGTACAAAACCCCTTGAACAAAAGGGAAGGCATCCAGTACCCGATATGTATAGCCGATCCAATCCCCCGACTGCTTCATCTTCATAGGATCGCTCAACGGCGGAAATCCCCTGAAGGGGAAGGGCCGTCCATCCTCCTTTCGCCGATGTTGTCAGGCAAACCCAAGCCGCGAATCAAAAACCCGGCGCGCGCAATCAATATTGGACCGACAACGCCGCCGCCGTCCTTTGGAAAATTTCAGACATCCTCGCCAAAGGGGGCCGCGCGGCCGGGTCGAGGGAACAAGCGCGCATCACCCACTTCTCCAACACCGGGGACACGTCGGATCGGAACGAGCGGATGGGCGCCGGATTCGGGGCTTGGGATGTAAGCCGCCTTCCGGTGAGGAGGGCATAGCTCAGGGCTCCGAGGGCGAAGGTGTCGGCGGAACGGCACCGGGCGAGGCTTTCCTCCGCTTCCCCGCCTCCGGCCGGGTGCGGCAGGAGCGCCAGGGGACCACCGTAGATGAAGCGGATGGCCTTTCCGGAGGTGATCAGGATGTTTTGCGGATGGACCACGGCAAACTGGCCTTGCTCATACAGGCGAAGCAAATGGAGCGACACCCCGTGGAGAATCCACAGCGCCTCGTCGAGGGGAAGGGGCCCGTCCTTTTCAAGGCTGTGCGCAAGCAAAGTTCCTTCCAACCGGTAAAAGACCTGGTACAGGACGCCTCCCTCGACAAACGCCTCCTGGAGGGGAAAAAGGATATCTTCGTGACGATTCCTTTTGAGCTCATCCGCATCGACACGGGACAAGCCGCCGATGGCGTGAACGAAGCGGGTGCGGGAAAAATCGCCCCCCTCTTCCTCCGCATAATAGAGCACTCCCTCCACAAAGGGGAATGCCTCCATCACCCGGTACTTCCCTCCGATTTTTTCGCCGGTTTCCTTGATGACCATCTCCTCATTCACCCCGCAAAATCCCCCGGGCATCGCCTTCCGATGCTTTTTATATCCACCGTTATTTTTTTGCGACGGAAACCTCCTTCGTCTCCTCCCATTCTACCACGAAAGGCATTCTTCGACATCCCCCTTGACCCGCTTCCCGCAAGGAAAAGAAGCTTTTGGCGGCGAATCTTTCCGTGAGGCGGATTCGCAAGCGTTGAACCCGAACAACCCGCTTTTCCGACGCCGCCCCCGCCCGCAATCCCACGCCTTCGAAGGAGGACTGAATGTGAACAAACGTGCCGTCCGCGGCTGGATCATGTACGACTGGGCCAACTCCGCCTTCGCCACGACCATCATGGCCGCGGTGATGCCCATCTATTACGCTGACGTGGCCGGAAAAAACCTGGCTCCCGCCACGGCGACCGCGTACTGGGGCTACACCCAGTCCATCGCCCTCGCCTTTGTGTTTCTGCTCTCTCCCGTCCTGGGGGCCATCGCCGATGCCACCCGATCCAAGCGGAATTTTCTTCTCTTTTTCACGCTGATGGGCGTTGGCTCCACGGTGGCGATGGCCTGGATCGACGAGGGGGAATGGCTGTTTGCCTCCGTCCTGGTCATTCTGGGAACCCTGGCCTTTTCCGGGGGAAACGTGTTCTACGACGCCTTCCTGCCCGAACTGGTTCCGGAAGAGAAGCAGGACATGGTTTCCTCCAAGGGCTTCGCCTTCGGCTACATCGGCGGCGGTCTGCTTTTGGCCGTCAATCTGGCGATGATCCAGTTTCCCGAAGCCTTTCTGCTGTCCGACACCCTCGCCGCCACCCGGCTGGCCTTCGTCAGCGTGGGCCTGTGGTGGTTTCTCTTTTCCCTGCCCCTGTTCCGCCATGTCCGCGACCGGGACCTTGGCATCCGCCCGGACCGGATGGCGCCGGGGATCGTGGCCGAAGGATTCCGGACCGTCGGCCGGACGCTGCGGCGAATCCGGCGTTATCCGGAACTTTTGAAGTTCCTGATCGCCTTCTGGTTTTTCAGCGACGGCATCAACACGATCATCAAAATGGCCACCATCTACGGCCGGGAAATCGGCATCGGTCAGACGGATCTGATCGCCGCCCTGCTGATCACCCAGTTCGTGGGCATTCCCTGCACCCTGCTGTTCGGAAAGGTGGCGGAGCGCGTCGGCGCGATGCGCACGCTGATCACCACGCTGGTGATTTATTTGATCATTGTCACTCTCGGTTATTTCATGAAGACCGCCCTTCATTTCTACCTGTTGGCCATCCTGGTCGGCTTCGTCCAAGGGGGCAGCCAGGCCCTGGCCCGCTCCATCTTCAGCCGGCTCGTCCCGTCCGGAAAAAATGCGGAGTTTTTCGGCTTTTACGGCCTTACAGGCAAATTCGCCTCCATCTTCGGCCCCTTCCTTTTCGGCCTCGTCGGACAGCTGACCGGCACCAGCCGGGCGGGCATCGTCTCCCTGGCCCTCTTCTTTCTGGCGGGCATTGTCATCCTGTTGTTCATCGACCTGGAGAAGGGGAAAGCCGAGGCGGAAGCGGAATCGGCGGAATCCGCGGCTCCTTCCCCGGCGGCGAGGTGATTTCCTCCCCGTTTCCCGGGCAAATCACTCCGCCACCCGGATGTAGACGCCCCGGAGGCTCCGCCTCCGGGCATATTCGATTTTCTCCCGCACCCGTTCCGACACCGCCGAGGCCCGCACCGCCGTGCCGGGCGAACGGCCGCTCTTGTCGGATCGGTAAATCAAAGGGTCGACCATCCGGGGTTTGCTGCGGAAATGAAAATCGGCAGCCTGTTCGCTTTCCTCCACCCGGACCCCTTCATGGAGGCGATCCAAAAGGGCCCTTACTTTCGCATCGCCGCCGGAACGCATCTTTTGGATCATCTGTTCGTCGTCCAGGAACCAATCGTCGAAACACAGCGCTCCGATATTCAGACTGCGCCGGATCGCCTCGGCCAGCGTCAGTTGGGCATACGCGTTGAGGGGATCGAGAAAAAAATCGATCACTTCCTCCACATACCGGTCCACAAACCACTCCGCCATCTCCGCCGAAGAAACGCCGATCCCTTCCGGTCCGACCGACAGGTCATCCAGGAAGCGTTTCACCTCGGAAAGGGAAAGACCGCCGTACCGTACCCGATCCCGCAAGGTGTAGTCGATCCGGTCGGCCGACAGGTCGGGAAGGGGTTTCTCCAGCAGAGGCCATTTTCCGGAAAAAATCGATTCCGGATGGAAGCCGTGCTTTTGCAGGATGGCGGAGATCTCCGACTCCCGCAAAATTCGGCGATGCCACCGTTCATGCAGATTTTCCTCCCCCTCGCCGTACACGTAATCCACCACGTGGGAGAAGGCCGTATGGCCCACATCGTGCACAAGCCCCGCAATCTGCTCCTCCAGACTGCCGCCCAACCGACGGATGAGCAACATCACACCCACCGAATGCTCGTACCTCGTCCCATTCCACTCCGGCCTGACCAGATAGCCGGCACCTCCCTGATGAATCCGCTTCAAGCGCTGAAGGGGAGCCGACCGGATCAGATCGGCCAGCACCCCTTCCACTTCAAAGCAACCATAAAGGCAATCGGTGATTTGCATGATCTTCTCCCTTTCGAAATCCCTTTGTTTCTCCGTCAAGGGTTTCATCTCAGCGGGAAAAAAGCCCGATCACATATTCCGCTTCATCGGAGGAATAGGATTGTCTGATGCTTGTGAGGTCTTCTTCTGTCAGGGGGACCACCTGCAGGTTCATCCCGTTTTCCTCAACGAGGCGCTCCACCGTCTTGATCTCATCGATATCGTAAAACCTGAATTCGCATTCGTTCCCGGATAAAGAAAAGGAGTAGAACAGTCCGAAACGATCCCGGATTCGACCTGGAAGCAGTTTTACATGATCGATTTCCTCCCAGGAATAAAGCTTGCTTCCTTTATGATCGTAGTAGATGCCCTCATCGGTCAATTCACAGTAAGGAGACGGATTGGTGGTTTCAATGGCCAGTAAAATCAAAGTGAGGATAAACACGGGAAGCCCCGCCCCCCAAAACACGAAAAGAAGTTGGGATGGCGATCCAACCATTGTCCCAACCAATCATTCAGCCGATCGACCATGAATACTCCCTCCTCCCATCCATAACATATCATCCCACCTGAAAAGGAAGGGTCTTTTCCCGTACCTTCGCTGTCCTCGCCCCGCGCCCTGTTTCAGCAAAAAAACCGCGTGGCTTGGGAGGAGACATCCCCCCCACGCGGCTTGTCCGCACCACGGGGCGGAAGCGATTCCGCCCCGCCACCCCCTATTTCGGCTCAACCACAAACTCCACCCGCCGGTTCTTCTGCCGGTTGGACTCCGTGTCGTTGGGAACCAGCGGCTCCCTTTCCCCGTAGCCCTTCGCCGTCAGCATCGACGCCGGCACGCCGAACCGGTCGACCAGCGCCTTTCTCACCGCCTCCGCCCGGCGCTGGGACAATTTCATGTTGTAGGCGTCGCTTCCCTTGCTGTCCGTATGACCCTTGATGAGAACCTTGAACTCTTTCCCCCCGTCCTCCTTCAGCGACTCCGCGATCTTCTCCAGCACCGGATATGCCTCCGACCGCAGTTTGCTGGAATCAAAATCAAAAAGGATCTTTTCCGGAATCCGGATCAGGGCCCGATCCTCATCCTGCTTGATCTCCACCCCACCGGGCAAATCGATGGGTTGCGGTACAGGCATCGGTTTTGGAGTGGGCATCGGTTTCGGTGTCGGCATCGGCTTCGGCGTCGGCATCGGCTTCGGCGTCGGCATCGGCTTCGGCGTCGGCATCGGTTTCGGAGCCTCCGCCTTCTTTGGCGTCTCCATGGGCTCCACCCCGGCTACTTCCTTTTTTTCACCCTTTCCCTCAGGCTCTTCTCCCTCCGACGAGCAACCGGCTGTCAAAAAAGCGGCCAGCAGCACGCCGATCACCAGTCCTTTGGCAAATCGCTTGCCCATGTTTCTCCCTCACCCTTTCTCCGTATGTCCTGGGAAACCCCGCCCACAGAGCCGACCGGGTTCACCGGCCGCCTTTATCCTTGTCGTCAGCCCCCTTCTCCCGGGTTCATTCACCCCTCGCAAAAAAGAGCGGAAATCAAAAAAGCCTTCGTCTGAGCAGCTGGTGCAATTGCAACCTGGACATCCCGACGATGGCAGTGCATGAAAGGAATGGGATGACACAAAATATTTTCAATAAACCCCAAAGGATTTCCTTCCCGTTCAAATGAATTTCCCAATATTATCCAATACTCGCCGTTGTTCCAAATCCCTTGTGCAAAGACTAAACGGATCCGATTTACATGTTCAGGAAAATTGCAATGAGAAACCGGTCCATTTTATTAATCAATAGGGCGTCAGATATGGAATTTCCACGCCAGGGCAACCGGTTTCAAAACAGGATTCGCCGGCTGGTGAAAGCCCTTCAACCCGCACCGCCCCGGGCTTTTTTCGCTCCACAAAATCGGTTGACAGGACCCCGGCGACCTGATATAGTGATCTCGAAATTGAGAATCATTATCACATGTCTTCCGACAAATATCCCGGGTGCCACGCGAAGGGTGGGGGCATAGATGCATCGCCTGTGCGCAAAGGATTTGCACATCGGATACGGCGATCGCCTCATCGTACAGGACTTGAACATCACGATTCCGGACCGTCAGATCACCACGATCATCGGACCCAACGGCTGCGGGAAGTCAACGCTCCTCAAGGCGATGACGCGCATCATTTCGCCGCAATCGGGCTCCGTCCTGCTGGACGGCAAGGACATCGCGCGCCAGAGCACCAAAGCGGTCGCCCAAAAAATGGCGATTTTGCCGCAAACGCCGGAGGGAACCAGAGGGCTGACCGTCGCCGAACTCGTCTCCTACGGCCGTTTTCCGTATCAGAAAGGGTTCGGAAGGCTGACCAAGCGGGACTTGGAAGTGATCGATTGGGCCCTGGAGATGACCGGCACAGCCGAATTTAAGCATCACCCCGTCGATCGGCTGTCGGGGGGACAGCGCCAGCGGGTGTGGATCGCGATGGCCCTGGCCCAGGAAACCGACATCATTTTCCTGGACGAACCCACCACCTATCTGGATCTGGCCCATCAGCTGGAGATTATGGAACTGCTCCAGGACTTGAACCGAAAAGAGGGGCGGACGATCGTCATCGTGCTGCACGATCTGAATCACGCCGCCCGCTTTGCCGACTACATCATCGCGATGAAACAGGGGCGCATCGTCAAAGCGGGCTCTTGTGAAGAAGTGATCAACCCCGAAGTGCTGCGCGAGGTGTTCCAGATCGATGCGGTGATCAGCCGGGACCCCCGGACCGGAAAGCCGGTCTGCCTCACCTACAATTTGATCAAAGGAGAAGTGGATCAGGATGAAAAAGTGGCTCAGTCCTCTTCTGCTGATTTGCTTGATATTCGCCAGCGCCTGCGGGAATCCGTCGCAGGAACCGGAAAAGTCCACGGACGCATCGAAGACGAGAACGTACCAGTCTGAAAAGGGAGCCGTCGAAGTGCCCGCCGAGCCGAAGCGGGTGATCGCCCTCCATCCCTACGCCGGCCATGTCCTGTCCCTGGGCATCAAGCCCGTTGGCGTCGACCAGTGGACCAAAATGAACCCCCGCTGGGAAAAACAGCTGAAGGATGTTCCGGTGGTATCCGAGGAAAACCTGGAGAAAATCATCGAGCTGAACCCGGATCTGATCATCGGCCTCTCCACCATGAAAAATCAGGACAAATTGAATGAAATTGCTCCCACCGTCACCTACACCTACGGCAAACTGGACTATTTGGAACAGTTCATCGAGATCGGAAAACTGCTGGGCAAGGAAGAGGAAGCGGTTCAATGGGTGGAGGACTTCAAGAAGCGGGCCAAGGAAACCGGCGAAAAGATCAAGGCGAAAATCGGTGAGGATGCCACCGTCACGGTCATCGAAAGCTTTGAAAAACAAATCTATGTCTACGGGGAAAACTGGGGACGCGGCACCGAGGTCCTGTATCAGGCCATGGGGCTGAAGATGCCGAAAAAGGTGAAGGAGAAGGCGCTGAAACCGGGCTATTATGCCATCTCGGCGGAGATGCTTCCGGAGTTTGTGGGGGATTATCTCATCGTCAGCAAATTTGACGACACCGACAACTCCTACATGGAAACAAAAACCTACAAAAACTTGCCCGCCGTGAAGGAGGGACGGGCCTTCGTGGCCGACGCCAAGGCGTTCCAGTTCAACGATCCGGACACGCTGGACTATCAGCTGGAATTCTTCAAAGAAAAATTCCTCGGGCAATGATGCATCCGCCGGATGCATCTTCCCCGTTTTTATTCTGACACAGGGGGAGCCGAAACCTGCATGAATCGACCAGCCCTTCCCTTTCCGATCCAGCTCGCGCTTTTTTTCCTGCTGCTCGCTCTTGCCTTTTTCGGCTCAATCGCCTTCGGCGCGGCGGAAACCTCCCTGCGGGACGTTTGGCTCGCGCTCACCTTTACTGAATCCGGCGAAAAAATGGACACCCTGCGCGAAATCCGCTTCCCCCGGGAAGTGGCGGCCGCCCTGGTGGGAGCGGCCTTGGCCGTGTCGGGCGCCATCATTCAGGGCATCAGCCGCAATCCCCTGGGAGACCCGGGACTGCTCGGTCTCACCGCGGGGGCCAACGCCGCCCTGGCGATGGCCATGGCGTTTTTTTCCGATCTCAACTTTTTCGGAATCATGGTCGCCTGCTTTGTCGGAGCCGGAATCGGTTCCCTCACCGTCTTCGGGATCGGCAAAATGCAAAGGGGCGGCCTCTCCCCCTTTCGCCTCGTCCTGGCGGGAGCGGCCGTATCCACCTTTTTTTATGCCGTTTCCGACGGGATTTCCCTGATTTTCAAAGTGTCGAAGAGTGTGACGATGTGGACCGCGGGGGGATTGATCGGCACCACCTGGAACCACCTTTTGTGGGTCTCGCCGGTAGTGCTGATCGGAATCCTGGGGGCCATCCTCTTTTCGCGCCAGCTGACTGTTCTCAGTCTCAGCGAAGAAGTGGCCGTCGGCCTCGGCCAGAGGATCGAGCAGATCAAGGCGATTCTCTTCTTGATCACGATCCTGCTGGCGGGCGCCGCCGTTGCCCTGGCGGGAAATCTGGTGTTTGTCGGCCTGCTGGTCCCCCATATCGCGCGCGCCATCGTGGGGCCGGACTACCGCTTCATCATCCCGATCTCCGCCCTCATCGGAGCCACCTTCATGCTTTTGGCCGACACCCTGGCGCGGACGGTCAACGCTCCCTTCGAAACACCGATCATCGCCGTGGTCGCCGTCCTGGGTCTGCCCTTCTTTCTCATCATCGTTCGTAAAGGCGGTCGAGCGTTCTCATGATTCCGCTTTCGGTTCGTCGCAGGCAAAGATGGTTGATCATCGCGCTGTTTGCACTCATTCTCATCACCATCGCGGTCAGTCTGGGGCTCGGCTACGCTTCCCTTTCCTACGATCGCCTCATTCCCACGCTGATCGGGAAGGGCACCTTCAAGGAGGAATTCATCCTTTTTTCCCTCCGCCTCCCCCGCATCCTGATCACCCTGCTCACGGGCATGGCCCTGGCCCTGTCCGGGGCGATCCTGCAGGCGATCACCCAAAACGATCTGGCCGACCCCGGAATCATCGGCATCAACTCCGGCGCCGGCATGGCCATCACCGTCTATTTCCTGTTCGCTCCCCTCGATGTGGGGAATTTCGCCTACCTCATCCCCTGCATCGCCTTCGCGGGAGCCCTCGCGACATCCGCCCTCATCTACATCACCGCCTACGACCGGAAAACGGGGCTGCATCCGATCCGCCTCGTCCTGGTCGGGGTGGGCTTTTCCGCCGCCCTCTCCGGGGGGATGGTCCTCCTCATGTCTTCGGCGGAGGAGCAAAAGGTGGACTTCGTCGCCAAGTGGCTGGCCGGAACCGTTTGGGGAACCGACTGGGCCTTCATCCTGGCGGTCCTTCCCTGGCTGATCCTCCTGGTTCCCTTCACCATGTACAAGATGAACCAGATGAATCTGCTCAGCCTGGATGAAGCCCTGGCCATCGGTTTGGGGGTGAGGACCCAGCGGGAACGCCTCCTCCTTCTTCTGGCCGCCGTCGCCCTGGCGGCGGCGGGCACCTCGGTGACGGGAGGGATCGCCTTTGTCGGCCTGATGGCGCCGCACCTGGCCAAGGTCATGATCGGACACCGGGCGCAGCTGTACCTGCCGATCTGCATTCTGCTCGGCGGCTGGCTGCTTCTTCTGGCGGACACCATCGGCCGAAATGCCGTCGATCCCGACGGCATCCCCGCCGGCGTCGTCGTCTCCCTGATCGGAGCCCCCTACTTCATCTATCTGTTGACCAGAAATCAAGGATTGAACCGTCTCCGGTGAGCGGACCTCCGCACAAAGGCAGCGGCGTAAAGGGGCCTTTCGAAGCAGGACCGATCCGCTTTCCGGAAACCGCGACAGCTCGGGATTCGCACCGTTCCTTTTAGTGAGAAGAACCTGCCATATCAAAACGCATTCCTTGGTAAGCCAAAACTTTCCGCCGCCGGGGAACCGATTGGTCCTCGAGGAGCGCGGTGACGGATGGCGCGGCCGCCCCTCGCTTTGAAACCTGTTCCCATTTACCGGGTGAACCCCGCGCATCTCCTTCGCGAAGAGGAGCGCAGCCCTACGATTCCAAAAGGAACCGTCAAACCAAAAACCGCGTGGATGTGCCCTTCGTGCGGACACGTCCACGCGGTTTCGTTTCCCGCTCAGCTCCCCTTCGGCTGAACGACAAACTCCACGCGGCGGTTTTTCTGCCGGTTGGCCTCCGTATCGTTGGGTGCCACGGGATACTTTTCGCCAAGCCCCTCGGCACTCAAGATTTCGGGGGAAACTCCGTACCGCTCGACCAGTGCCTTCCGAACCGCCTCCGCCCGCCGCTGGGAAAGCTTCAAATTGTATTCATCGCTTCCTTTGCTGTCCGTATGGCCGTAGATGATCATCTCGTAACCCTTCGCATTCTTCAGGGATTCGGCGATGTCCTTCAGGATGGGATACGCCTCCGAACGCAATCGGCTGGAATCGAAGTCGAAAAGAATCTTTTCCTGCACGCGGATGATCGTGCGGTCTTCGTCGGCCTGGAAAACCGACACTCCCGAACTGGACGGTTTGGGAGGTTTATACCCGCCCGGACCCTTGTAAGGTCCCGGGCCTTTGTATGGCCCAGGCCCTTGATATGGTCCCGGGCCTTTGTATGGTCCCGGACCCTCATACGGTCCCGGGCCTTTATATGGTCCCGGGCCCTGATACGGTCCCGGACCTTTATATGGCCCCGGACCCTGATACGGCCCCGGGCCTTTGTATGGTCCCGGACCCTCATACGGTCCCGGGCCTTCATAACCTCCCGAACCCTCGTCATCTCCCGTTTCCTTGTCCGCCTCTTCGTCGGAGCCGGCCGTCTCCTGATCCGATTTTTGGGAAACGACCTTCTTCTCTCCGGCTTCGGCGGAACGATCCTCCTGACCCGAGCAGCCGGCGACGACGAGAGCAAAGGAAATCACCGCGATCCAAAACTTCAAAAAATGCATCATCCCTTCCTCCATTTTGATGATTTGATGAATAAATGAAAAGATCCGTTCCCACTATATTTTCGAAAGGAGACCGAAAATTTCCTTCCATCTTTTCGGGAACCCCGCAGGCTGCGGATCAAGCAGAAACCAGGCCGATCCGGAGGAGCCCAAGCAAAAAACCCTCCTCACGACAGGAGGAGGGAGAAAATCCATCGGAATCATTTTTTGGAGGACATGTACTTGTCCAGCATCAGGGCGATCGCTCCGTCGCCGGTCACATTGGTGGCGGTTCCAAAACTGTCCTGGGCCATGTACAGGGCGATCATCAGGCCAATGGCCTCCTTGTCAAAGCCGAGCATCGAAGCCAGGATTCCCGTCGCCGCCATCACCGCTCCGCCCGGAACCCCCGGCGCGGCAACCATGATCACCCCCAGCATCAGGATGAAGGGCAGCATTTCCAAAAAGCCCGGAACGCTGTAGCCGCTGAGAACCGCCATCACGGCCACGGAACAGCTCGTGATCGTGATCGTGCTCCCGGAAAGATGGATGGTGGCACAAAGGGGAATGCTGAAGTTGGCGACTTCTTCACTCACCTGATTCGCCTTGGTCTGCCTCAGCGTAACAGGGATGGTAGCCGCGCTGCTCATCGTCCCGATCGCCGTGAAGAAGGCCGGCAACATGTTCTTGAGCAGGACAAAGGGATTTTTCCGGTTGTACAGACCCGCTGCGGTATACAGGACCAGGAGCCACACCCAGTGCAGCAGCACCGCGACGATGAGAACGATTCCAAAAACCTTCAGGGTGTGGAAAACGGTCCCGGACGCGGCCAATTCCGCAAAAATCCCCGCGATGTAAAAGGGCAGGATCGGGATGACCACTTTGGAGATGGTCAATTCGATGACGGACTTCCCCTCATCGAAGACCTTCATCAGGCTGTCGCTCTTCACCCTCGTCATGCCGATCCCAAAAACAAAAGCGCAAATCAGCGCCGTAAGGACGCCCATCAAGGGTTCGATCTCAAGATCGAGAAAGCCCTTGATCCCTTCCCCTTCCTCCGGGACAGACCCCCCGGAGGCGATATAGGGCATGATGAAGGAAGCCACGAGAAAGGCCAAAATCCCGGCCAGCAGGGTGGACACATAGGCGGCACCGACAGTGGCTCCCAACAATTTTCCGGATTCCTTGCCCAATTTGGAAATTCCGGAAGCGATAAAGAACAAAATGATCAGCGGAACGATGAAATTGATGAATCCGCCAAACAAGTCTTTCACCGTGACCGCCAGTCGCACAATCCACTCGATCTGGGTCATTCCGAGCAGTATGCCTGCGACGATTCCCGCGATCAGTTTCACGATCAATTTCAAGAGGCATCCCGCCTTCCTACTAAACTGCATCCTTTGTAAAGTTTGTTTTGTCATACATTGTGTAACATTGTCCCTCTTGATTCAAGTCGATCAGATAAAGTCGAAATTGTCAAATGAAGTTAATTTATGGAATTTAGACGTACCTTCTCCTGAACCCATTGAAAACAGATCATGAAGGCGATCCGTCACCTCCCTTCTCAAGGCGTACCCCGTTTTTCCAATATTCATCGAACCAGACTCCGCCGACCGCAGTAAAACCATATGTTGATGCACGATGCTCTTTAGCCAGACCCGTATGACGGACGATTTCCATCAAACTGCGAGGCCTGCGGACAAATTAGCGGAGGATGCACAAGCGGTTTTTGTCCGCCTGGCCGCCATCGGAGGAGAGAAGTCCGAGAATCTCCCCCGCCGGAGGGCAATTCACAGGGATATTGTCTAATGAATCCCGCGCATCTTCTCTGGTTCGGACCATCCATATAAACAATTAAAGAGCCGAACTGTAAAAACCGGCCGTTTTTGAAATGTAGCCATTTCCCGGTACGCTATATCTTTTTTCGACATCCCTGATATCCAGAACAGCTATCAATCGTGTGGATAATTGAAGGCTCATCGCCTGAGCCACAGAGCCGTGCCTCTCAAACCTCAAGGGAACCGCATCGCTCCTCTGGAAGTGGATGGGGGCCAAAAGAAGGGCCACTGCCATGCACTCTTCAAAGCCATGTGCTCTTCAAATTCGTAAACAAACCCAGCGATTTTCCGCTGGGTTTGTCAATCGCCTCAGATGGTTTTTCAACCTTTCCATCCCTGCTATGGTTACCAAACGTTATTTGCTTACGAACCTCAGATGATTTTTCAAATCGTTCTCCTTCTCTATCTGCAAAACATCATCAATCTCTATCTTGGCGGTCAGGAACTTCTCATAATCTATCCGATCTCTGAAATCCACTTTTTTAATGCCACTTTCTCTGATGGAAGGATCATAGTAGAATATCTCAAGTTCTGCCTGTATATCGTTCTGATTCAGGTACGACACCAACCGGTATACTTCCTCCAATTCCTGCTCCTGGTTCTCTTTTGTCAAAGAAGTGGCCAAGGCAATTCTTATGGTTTGATGATATCTCTTCGTCTTTTGACGAAGCTCCCGATAGCTGGGAATGGATTTTGCATATCGGTCCTCTATCTCATCAGGCACACTCACCGACGTTTCCCAATTGATAAGCGAATCAAATGCCTTCTCAATTTGTGGTCTAAATTCTGCTTCCGCATCTCTGGACAAACGGACTGTAAAATAGTAATCGTCAAATTGACCATGATCCTCTGAAACCTCAAAGTCCCATTCCTTTTCGTTTTTTAGATGTCCTCTCATGATCCAACGATCCGATACCCAAATGTATTGGAGATCATCCACATAAAATTCCTCGCCGTATCGCTCCTTCAAATATTGCTCCGCTTTCTTTTTTACCTCTTGCTTTTCTTCTTCAGGAGGCCCTGTGAGATTCTTAAAATCCTCAACCAATCTGTCAACAAGATTTTTTTCCGAGGAAATCAGGGAACAGCCGCCGCTAAAAAACAGACACGCAATGAGTACACAAAATAACGCTGTTCTCATCCCCATCTCCCTTTTCAATCAAACCAGTTCACCGGAAACCGTTTTGTTTGGCTGAATGACTGCCCCATTCCCCTGTTCATGTTCTTGAATAGGTGAGGGGAGATTCCAGGACCATCACCCTTCAACAATACATTCTCCACTTACTTCTTTTTATTGATATTGATCCTCCATTTCCTGGGCTTTTTCTTTCACTCTTCTCGTTTCTTTTTCCTCCTCTTCTTTTAGGATATTGTTTAATTCAGCGGCCTTTTCGCCTCTGAAAACGGCGGAACCGATCCGTCCTCCCGAATGATAAGGTATCCTTCGCATTCTTCATCAGGATCAAATCTTCCTCGGTAAAAAATCGCACAATGATATATCGTTCCGGATATAATAGCCCTTTCAGTTACAATATTTTCTTTTTCCCCTTCTTTTTTATAAGGGATTACCGCTTTTTTCACTTCCTCAGGTACGGAAGGAAAGGGGTTTATTTGTTTTAACTTAAGCCGAATTCGCTTGCCCATTTTTCGAGTCTCCCTTTATGCTTCACCTTTGTCTATGAAAACAAACCCTTCACCAAGTTCCATCCGCCCCGGGGCTTTGAGAACCATCTTTCCATTCTATTCCATGCTTTTCTACCTGTGTTTTCTGCTTTATTCACACCGACTTGTTTTGCATTTGCTGCTGCATTCACGCCTTCTTGCTTCTTCCCGCAGCTGATTTCGCCGGTGTTCTATCCTCTTCTCATAAAGAAGCATCCCGTTCTCCTCGATCTCCATAACAATCCAATAAGTAGGAAACCCTGTACACGTTCATGTCTTCCTGCAATGCACGATTTTCAGTTCCTCTTGCACCAGATGATCCAGTTTCTTCGCCGCCGCCAAACTTCCTGCATCCGTGCCCATATATTATGGCCTCCTCCTCCAGGAAAATTGTTACATTCAAGATAATCTGTTATATTACCGGCCATCTACATAAACAATTGCATTACCAGCGAAACCATTGGCAACCTATAGGGATATCATCGACAAACTAGTGGCTCAACAAAAGCAGGATAAAACAAAGAAAAAGGGAGGGACTAATACTTTAATGATCGTATTGATCCAGCATCTCTTTTTCTTTCTCCTCTACTCTCTTCTGTTCTTTAATTTTCTCTTCCTCTAGAATCTTGTCTAATTCTTTATAGCGCTTTTCTTCATAACTAGATATTTTCTCCCATCTATTGCTGATTTTATCGTACAATTCGTCAGGGTTATGTAATTTCCCCCTTGATTCAAGATAGTCTTTGGCCTTTAGCATTCGAGTATTTTCCTCATGATTTGTGCGTGACAACAATGTAGTTAAATCGGTTAATTTCTTCCATTTATCCGTCCATTGTTGCTGGGCATCCAAGTAACTTTTGTTTCCCCAATCCATCCATTCAACACTTAATCGCCTATATTCCCCTTCCAGATGTTTCTTGAGATCCTCCCCGGTACTAACTGTAGTGTACTTGCCTCCACCGGCTTCCGCCACCTTCTTCAGAGCCCGCTGTCCTTCATTGTCCACGTCAAAGCCGATGATGTTGACAATCGCCTGGATCTCCGACTCATGCAGCTCCTTCGCCGCCTTGACCGGATCCCCGCCGCAGGTCTCAATCCCGTCGCTTACCACATAGATGATGTTCTCCACATTCTCCCCCGTCTTCCCGCTCAAATCGTTCTTCGCCTGCTCGATCGCCGCAGCCAGGGGAGTCCAACCCGTCGGCCGGAACTTGCCCAGGGACTTCTGGAAGGAAGATTTGTCGTAAGCCCCCAGGGGATAAACCACTTCGGTGCTCTTGCAAGAAAGCTCCTTATCTTTCTGCTGATTGCTTCCCTTGTGGCCATAAACCCGCAAGGCCACTTGGGCGCCCTCCGGCAGTTTGGAGACAAAATCATGAATCGCCTTCTTGGCCAGGTCCATCTTCACCCCGCCGCTCACCCGGCCGGCCATGCTTCCGCTCGCATCCAGGAGAATCTCCACGTTTACCTGTTTGGGCAGCTCTCCTTCCGGAACATTCACGCCTCCCGGCTCTTTAATATTTGTTTTGATCGTGGGGTCTAACGCATCCAGTTCCTTGAGAATCGGTTTGTAGTCCTCAGCCAAGAGGGCCACCAGATGATTGTAGGCTTCATCCGCCGTCAGGTTGTCAGGCAGCTTGTCCAGTTCTGCTTTCACCTTTTCCTCGTCGTACTTGTCTCCTGCATATTTGCCCGGCCCCTCCCGAAGCATCCCTTCCACATCCGTTGCCGCCTGCTTCACCTCCTCTTCATCCGATTTCTTGTCCGCCTTATCCACATTTTGACCCGAAAGCAGGGAACATCCGCTGCTGAAAACCAAGCAAAGGATTAGCATCCATAAGAGCGCTCGCTTCATCGCCTTTCCTCCCAATCTTTTGAAACACTCCATAGGACTTCAAAGTCTTTCATCGAAGATTATATCTGCTCATCCCTTGCGGTCAACAGAATCATATTACATGTAAACAATACGAGCCAACAATGTGAAGCTGGCTCGTGTTGAATCAACTATTTTCCTAGTATATGATATATTTTTTATATCTTTCACTGCTTTAATTTCTGAGACATCCCTGATAATCAGAACGTTTGGCTGAATGACTGCCCCATTCCCCTGTTCATGTTCTTGAATAGGTGAGGGGAAATTCCAGAACCATCACCCTTCAACAATACATTCTCCACTTCCTTCTTTTTATTGATATTGATCCTCCATTTCCTGGGCTTTTTCTTTCACTCTTCTCGTTTCATTAGCTTCCTCTTCTTTTAGGATATTGTCTAATTCAAAATATCGACCCTCTCTATATTTGTTAATTTTAAGCCATCGATCATTTATTTTATTATAAAGCCCGACAAAATCACTTAACTTCCCTTGGGATTCGAGATAATCTTTCGCATGTAGCATCCGACTGTTTTCTTCATTATTTTTGTCTGAAAACAATGTATCTAATTTACTAAGCTTTTCCCATTTCTCCCCCCACTGCCGCCAAGCATCCAAGGAACTATCGACTCCCCAAATCCACCATTCATTCCTCAAACGAGTGTATTCCTCTTCCAAATGCTTCCTGAGATCTTCCCCGCTGTTCACAGTGGTGTATTTGCCTCCACCGGCTTCCGCCACCTTTTTCAGGGCCCGTTGTCCTTCATTGTCCACATCAAAACCGATGATGTTGACAATCGCCTGGATCTCCGACTCATGCAGCTCCTTCGCCGCTTTGACCGGATCCCCTCCGCAGGTTTCAATCCCGTCGCTCACCACATAGATGATGTTCTCCACATTTTCTCCCGAATTCCCGCTCAAATCATTCTTTGCCTGCTCAATCGCCGCAGCCAAGGGAGTCCAGCCCATCGGACGGAATTTGTCCAGGGACTTCTGGAAGGAGGATTTGTCGTAAGCCCTCAAGGGATAAACCACCTCGGTACTCTTGCAGGAGAGTTCCTTATCCTTCTCCTGATTGCTTCCCTTGTGGCCATAGACCCGCAAAGCCACTTGGGCGCCCTCCGGCAATTTGGAGACAAAATCGCGGATCGCCTCCTTGGCCAGGTCCATCTTCACCCCGCCGCTCACCCGGCCGGCCATACTCCCGCTGGCATCCAGGAGAATCTCCACGTTCACCTGTTTGGGGAGCTCTCCTTCCGGGACGTTGACTCCTCCCGGCTCTTTAATATTTGTTTTGATGGTGGTATCAAATGTATCCAATTCCTTGAGAATCGGCTTGTAGTCTTCGGCCAGCAGGGTCACCAGATGGTTGTAGGCTTCATCCGCCGTCAGGTTGTCGGGCAGCTTATCCAGCTCCGCTTTTACCTTTTCCTCGTCGTACTTGTCTCCTGCATATTTGCCCGGCCCCTCCCGAAGCATTCCTTCTACATCCGTTGCCGCCTGTTTCACCTTCACTTCATCCGATTCCTTGTCCGCATCAGCCTGATCCACATTTTTCCCCGAAAGCAGGGAACATCCGCTGCTGAAAACCAGGCAAAGGACCAGCATCCATGAGAATGCCTGCTTCATTGCCTTCCCCCCAATCTTCCAAAGTGGGCATCCCTCAATTGCCCTTTACCCTTCTTCGTTTTCAAATGTCCCCTCATATCCCATGAATCCGTCTGCCAAGCATAATGAGATCATCCACATAAAACTCCCCGACGTATCTCTCCTTCAGATACTGCTCCGCTTCCTCCTTTACCTTCCGCTTCTCCTCCTCGGAAGGCTCCGCCAATTTCTGCAGTTCTTCAAAGGGATTGGGGATATACTGAGTCGCCCACTCATCTACAACCAGAGCAATGAGCAGTCACCACAAAAACGACGATCACTTCCACAACAAACCGCTTTCCTCTCGGAAACTCCCGTTCCCGAGTCGATCATCGAAATGATCATTAGAAGAATCTTGCTAAAGGGAAACCACAGCAATATCGTTCGGTCCAAGGCATACCAGGAAAAGTGTTCCATACGTCGGAGACTGTTTTGTCCGAACGCTTTTGATCAGGATGGGCGGTTATGGTAACTTCAGTTCCGGCGTTTTGGGTCAAGAAGTGGCACTGTATCTGGTAGCGGCATGGGATCCGGAAGTGATGTTGATGAACAAAAGAAATAAGTAAAAAAAAACCGAACCTGCCAAGGCCAAATAATGGATCTGGACCTCATAGTTTTCTTCTGTAATTCAAACAGTAACTTATGCACACTTTGCCTCATTCATTTTTATACTTCTTTTGCATCTCTTCAGCTTTTTCTTCTACTCTTTCCTGTTCTTTATTCGTTTCTTGTTTTAACAAATCATCCAACTTAAAATATCTTTCTTCACTGTAATTCTCTATTAATTTAGATCGATTCCAAATTTTATCGTCTAATTCGCTTTCAACATCTTCATCTTGTAATTTTCCAGATGATGCTAAATAATCCTTTGCAGCCAACATCCTCTCTCTCTCTAATAAACTTATGTTGGATGGCTTGGTTAGCGTCAAATAATTCTTCCCATTTATCTCCCCATTGATATTCAGCATCCAACCAACTCTTAATTCCCCACAATTCCCACTCCTCGGCAAGCCGTTCATACTCCTTTTCCAAATGCTTTCTAAGGTCTTCACCCGTGGTTACGGTGGTGTATTTGCCCCCTCCGGCTTCCGCAACTTTCTTCAGGGCACGCTGACCCTCATTGTCCACATCAAAGCCGATGATGTTCACAATCGCCTGGATCTCCGATTCATGCAGCTCCTTCGCCGCCTTGACCGGATCCCCGCCGCAGGTTTCAATCCCGTCGCTTACCACATAGATGATATTCTCCACGTTTTCTCCCGTATTTTCGCTCAAATCATTTTTCGCCTGCTCGATGGCCGCAGCCAAGGGAGTCCAACCCATCGGACGGAATTTGTCCAGGGACTTTTGGAAGGAGGATTTGTCATAAGCCCCCAGGGGATAAACCACTTCAGTGCTCTTGCAAGAAAGCTCCTTATCTTTCTGCTGGTTGCTTCCCTTGTGGCCATAGACCCGCAAGGCCACTTGGGCGCCCTCCGGCAATTTGGAGACAAAATCACGGATCGCCTCCTTGGCCAGGTTCATCTTCACCCCGCCGCTCACCCGGCCGGCCATGCTCCCGCTGGCATCCAGGAGAATCTCCACGTTCACCTGCTTGGGAAGCTCTCCTTTCGGAGCATTGACACCACCTGGGGTTTTAACATTGGTCTTGATGGTGGGATCCAGACTGTCGTAGACCTTAACATGAGGTTTATAATCCTCGGCCAGCAAGGCCACCAGATAATCGTAAGCCTCGTCTGCCGTCAGATTGTCGGGCAGCTTGTCCAGCTCCGCCTTCACCTTCTCCTCGTCGTACTTGTCCCCGGCGTACTTGCCCGGTCCTTCCCGGAGCATCCCTTCCACATCCGTTACCGCCTGCTTCACCTCCTCTTCATCCGAATTTTTGTCCGCCTGATCCACATTCTTCCCCGAAAGCAGGGAACACCCGCTGACGAAAATCAGGCAAAGGGCCAGCATCCATAAGAAAGCCTGCTTCATCGCCTTCCCCCCAATCTTTTGCAACCCTCCATAGGAATTCCAAGTCTTTCATCGAAGATTATATCCGCTCATCCCTTGTGGTCAATAGAACTCTACATGTAAAAAAGAAAAAGCATCACCAAGGTTCGGCGATCCCTCCAAATTTAAATTCTAAAATGGAGTCATTCTGGCAAAAACCAACACTTCCCTCAGACGGCCGTTTAACGTCTTATTTCTGTTAAAACGGATCATCTTATCTTTCTTCAGTGGGCGCAAAAAGATAAATGCATTGAGTGTTCTCTCTCCCGTCTGAAACTACATCTTTCCAAGCCTCTTTACCTCATTCAAATTGCAACAAGCAAACGGGCACCCATAAGAGCGACCCATTTGTAAGTTACTTTGGAAACTCAAAAAGGTATTTTTCAAGATCCTTCGGCGTCCGGACGGTTTCCGCTTCCTCAGCTATCACAGAAATATTGTGTGTACGATAGTCAGCATATTCAAGACCCACCTCAATGTCCCTGCCTTTTTCCTTCAACAACCGTTCTTCATAATAGACGATATATATGTCATAATCTTTGATTCCTTTCTCCCGGCAAAATTGAATCAACCGATATACCTTCTCCAACTCTTCATCCTTGTTGGACTCATTCATGTCCTTAAACAAAAACATTTTTATTAGCACCGGCATTTCATCTGGATACTGCTCTCGAACCTCTTGATAGTCGGGAATATTTTTGGGATCAATCTTCTCGGACAACGATTCCGATACAGCAACGTCCAACTCCATTTCCCAACGGTTTTGGGGCGGGTACATCTCATCTATCAATGGCTTGATTTCATCTTGAAACTGAACATCCCACAACGATGTGAGATATGTGTCATTCATTTTCCCATATGAATGTTTGTATCCAGCAAAAATCACACGCTTGTTTTCTTTTGGCCTGACGACGAGGCTGAAATATCCGGACATGGGGCTGTACTCCACCTCTCCAACCGCTTCAAACTCCTCACCGTATTTGTCCTCGAGATACTCCATTATTTCCCTCTGAACCTTGGCGGGATCCTCCGGAGGCTTGCCGATTTGCTCGATGTAATTAATAAGCACAAACCGGGCCAAGGCTGCCTTCCCCAACAGCAGACAAAGGGGAACCACGATGACAATGGCGATTTTCACAAACCCCTTCCAATTCCGCACAAAGGACAAGTCCCTCTTCCCCCGGTAGATCCCGATCGCCACCACAATCGCGTCGATGACCGACCACATATGAAAAAGGAGAATAATCCACTCAAGCCAGGATCGCGCGAAGATCGTTTCAGACAAGAGCCATAATGTGACTGCGATCCCAAAAAACCAGAAGCCCTTTTTGGTCTGGCCGTTATAAATCTGCCCCGCTCCGGGATAGAGCAGGGAAAGGCCCGCAGCTATCAGGATATTGATAATACCCATCCATATCCCCCCATGAAATCCCGTCAATTAAGGTTATCGCGCAACCCTCCCTCATCACTTAACTTTTCATCCACACCATGCTTGTTTAATCCGTAATCACATAAAATAAACAGTTTTTCGTGGCCGTCAATCTTCCTGTATCCGCCACCCCTGATCCTGTTCTTTACTCCACACAATTAAAAGAGAGGGTTAAGAAAGCCCATAATTCTTCAGACCTCCTTAATCCTCCTTCATAGATACAGATAAATTAATATAAAGAAGAAAATGTTCTTCTTGAATCGCTTAATCGCCACTGAAGTGGACCGGAACCGAAATGGAACCATGATCAAAAAATCCAAATTTCTTGCCCGTCAATGTAAAGCGAATCTGTTTGCAGATTTCTTTCAAATCCTCTTCCGTATCCCCTTCTTCCAGTTTAAAATAAGCTATCACAATGTCAGAATGTTCTTCCATTGGGCCCACATATGGAAATGTTAGACTGTCCCCTATCCAAACGAGTCGCCTTTTTACGTCCTCCGGTATATGCACTTCTAATTGGATGTTTGAAACTGATGCCCATACCGAATTGTTATAGAGATCGAAGCTAAGATAGACACTTCGAAATTGATTCGGATGTTTTACTATGTCTTTCGCTTGTTCTGGACTTATTCCCTTTTGTTGAATAAAATCTTCTTCTGTATAATGTTCCTCCATGTTATCTACTGTAACTTTAGCCCCACTCACTTCCAATATCTGTCCGGAAACATCAATGAAATATAGCATAAAATAGACCGCAACTAACGTAACAATAACTATCCCTAGGATTAACAGTTTTTTCACCATATCACTCCTCAGCAATAAATTTTTCTATCCACTCTAATGGCTTCTTAAGAGCTCTTTCTGAATAATACATGGCCATATCCCAGATTTTATCCGACAGACCCGGTTCCTTATGTTTAGGAGCTTCTTTTTTCAACCGTACAATATGCAACTTGGTTTTCTTACCCGACTTTAGATGTGCTTTGTAAGTTTCTCTCACTGATTGATTAAACACATCTACAGTATGTGCCGTATACTTTAATTCTCCATCAACACTGGAGATAACAGTAGTGTGGTCAATTTTACCGTCTCCTCTAAAATCCCAGTATAATAAATCCCCTTTTTCTACTACTCTACAAGCTATTTCAAAAACATGATCTGCCAATGTAAAATGGAAGTATGAGTACGAGACATGAGCTGACAGACGAACAATGGGCTGTGATTGAGC
>NZ_FOOK01000024.1 GCF_900113175.1 Planifilum fulgidum
TTTCCTCAATGAGGCGTCTTTCCGAACGAATTCCGTACAAATAACCGATCAAAAGCATTTTGAACAGCATGACCGGATCGATGCAAGGACGCCCATTATCTTGACAATACAAGGGGCGGCATTTTTCCGCGATAAACGAAAAGTCGATGGTTTCATTGATTTTTCTAAGCAAGTGATCTTGGGGAACAAGGTCTTCTATGTTGACTGTTTCGGGTTGAAATTCCCTGGATGGGTTCGTCCTGAACATATAAAAACCTTCCTTCGGAATTGTTTTATTCCGAATTCAACAAAAAAGGCTGTTGACCCTTCTTTGTCAACAGCCTCAGTGAACCCGAAGGGTTCACTCGGTAAATGCCTTCGATTTTTCAAACTCCTGCACGAATCGAACCTTGATGGCCGGGAGATTTCCGGACAATCATCCGGGAGGCATCGGCCCTCAACGCGCCCGATGATTCCCATCTTCCCGGTCCCGCTCCTCGAGAAAGGAAACCACCGTGCGGAAAAACCGGTCGTAGTCCGGGTTCCACACATCGTGCCCCGCCTTCGGCAGGACGGCGATTTCCACCCGGGACAGCCTTTCCCGAAAAAGCGCCGCATCCGCCTCCTTCAGCAGCGATCCCTCGCCTCCGCCGCGGAGGACGAGCACCGGACAGGAGATATCCCGCAACCGGTCCCAGAGAAGCACCTCCCTCGATTCCCGCTGTATGGCCCTTACCACCCGTTCCGGGACATTTTGGTAAGAGGAGAGGACCCGTTCCACCCAGGTTTCGGAAAGGGCCGGGTATCGCGCGGGATAATCGATCAGGATCAAACCGGCCACCCGGCGGGGATGGCGGGCCGCCAGCTCGATGGCCCGGGGGACTCCCATCGAGTAGGCCATCAGGCAGAATCGCCCCTTCAGTGCCTTCTCCATCACCGCTTCGGCGTCTTTCACCTGATCCTCCAGGGAATACCCCGTCTCCGGCGCGTCGCTTTTGCCCGTCCCCCGCCAGGAGACGGCCAGGGTGCGGCGGGGAGCCAGCTTTTCCATTTCGGACCGAAAGTTCTCGGCGCTCCCCAGCGCACCGGGAATGTACATCAGGGGAATCCGATCGGCTGCTTCCCTCTCCCCGCCCTCCAGGTAATGGATGCGGACACCCTCCCTCACGGCCCATTCATCCCGAATCAATCGGCTGCACTCCTTTCCGCCCCATTGCCGCCAGCTTCAGACATCAACCCGGCCAGGACCGAAACCCGAAGGATGATACCCAAGAGCTTCCCGGATCCGTTCACCACGGCGATGGGAAAGCGGGACTCGGCGGCCTTGGGGATCAGCTCCTGAATGGTCTCTTCGGGGTCGGCGGTATGGTAATCCTTCCGGAGGATCTCCGAAAGATTCTTGTTCTCTTTCCTGGCCTGGATCGCGTCATCGATCGTGACGATCCCTTGCAGCTTCCGGTCACCGTCCACGACAAACACGCTGGAGATGCCGTTGGATTCCATCTCCCTGACCGCCACCCGGATCCCGTCCTTCATGGAAACCGTCGCGGCGGTCCGGACCATCACGTGTTTGGCCTGGACCACCCTGGACCGGTCGATATCCTTGACAAATTCCTCGATGTAATCGTTCGCCGGCTGGTTCAGGATCTCCTCCGGCGTCCCGATCTGAATCATCTCGCCATCCTTCATCACCGCCACCCGGTCACCCAGTTTGAAGGCTTCGTTCACATCGTGGGTGATAAAGACGATCGTCTTCTTCAACTTGGACTGGATCTCCAGAAGCTCCAACTGCATTTCCCGGCGGATCAAGGGATCCAGGGCGCTGAAGGGTTCATCCATCAGCAGAATGTCCGGATCAGTGGCCAAGGCCCGGGCCAACCCGACCCGCTGCTGCATCCCGCCGCTCAGTTCCCCGGGCATTTTGTCCTCCCAGCCCTCCAGGCCGACGACGCCCAGCACCTCCCGGGCCTTTCGCCTGCGCTCCTCCTTGGGAACTCCCTTCACTTCCAGGCCGTATTCCACATTGCCCAGGACGGTGCGGTGGGTAAAAATGCCGAAGTGTTGAAACACCATGGCCATTTTGTTTTGGCGGAATTCCCGAAGCTGCTTCTTTCCGTATTCCACGATGTTTTCCCCGTCGACGGTGATCCGTCCCCGCGTCGGCCGGTTGAGCAGGTTGAGGCAGCGGATCAGGGTGGATTTTCCGCTGCCCGACAACCCCATGATCACAAAGATTTCTCCCCGCTTCACTTCGAAGGAAACGTCGCGCACGCCGACGGTATGGCCCGTCTTCTTCAAAATCTCGTCCTTCGACGCCCCCTCCTCGAGTAGTTTCAGCACGGATTCCGGGCGGGGGCCGAATACCTTGGTCACGTTTTCCACGATGATCTCAGACATGGCCCTGCTCCTTTTTGAAGTTGTAGCGATTGGCAATGCCTTGGGTGATTCGGTCGATGATAATCGCCAAAATCACGATGGACAGCCCGGCCTCAAACCCGCGGTCGATATCCACCCGGTTGATGGAGATCAGCACTTCCATTCCGAGCCCCTTGGCCCCGACCAGGGAAGCGATCACCACCATCGCCAGCGCCATCATGGTGGTTTGGTTGATTCCCGCCATGATGGTGGGAAGGGCTTGCGGAAGCTGAACCTTTCTCAGCATCTGCCAGCGGGATGAGCCGAAGGAAAGGGCCGCCTCGATCATCTCCCGGGGCACTTCGCGGAGGGCGAGATTGGTCAGGCGGATCACCGGGGGAAGGGCGTAAATGACGGTGGCGAACAGCGCCGAAACCTTTCCCAGCCCGAAAAACATGATGGCCGGGATGAGGTAGACAAAACTGGGCATCGTCTGCATGGCATCCAGGATGGGGCGCATCACCGCCTCCGTCAACCGGCTGTATGCCGTCAGAATGCCCACCGGGATTCCGATCAGGAGAGAAATGGCCACGGAGGTCAGCACGATGGACAAGGTCAGGATCATCATGTCCCAATAACCGAAAGACCCCACCAGGAACAGCAGAAAGCCGAATACAATGCCGGCGGGCAGATGGAGCAGCCGCCATCCCAGCAAAATGACGACCAGAATCACCGCCCACCAGGGAAGCCATCCCATGAAAAGTTCCACATTGTACAGGAAGGTCAGGGTGACCGTTTTGACCGCATCGAAAAATCCCGTCAAATGGGTGGTCAAAAAACGGATCAAGCCTTCCACATATCCGCCGACGTCGATACGAAATTGATCAGGAAATTGACTCATCGCAAATGTGCTTCCCGCGAAGCCTGCACGTCACCTCTTTTCTTTGATGAGAAGTTTTGGACTGACGACAAGCGATACGAAAAGGGCGGGACAGCGATTTTCCTGATGGGCCGTTGCGCGGAAAATCGCCGCCCTACCGTCCGGCGATTGAGGGAAATGCCGCCTTCCCCGTCGAAAGAAGACACGTCCGTTCCGGCCCCGCTCGAAAACTATTTCAGCGACTCTTTCACTTTGGCCGCCACATCATCGGGAACCCACCGGGTCCAAACCTCTTCGTGCTCCTTGAGAAACCACCGGGCGGCCTCATCGCTGTCCGCGTCGTTGTCCCGCATGTAGGCCAGGGCTTCATTGGTCAATTCCGCGCTGGTCCGGTATTTCCCGAGAAATTCCACCACTTCGGGAGACCGCTCCCGCAGGCTTTTGTGGATGGCGATTTCCACCGGTTGGGTGGGAAACGCCGTCCCGTATCCGTCCTCCCAGGCTTTCTCGTCGTAGGCGGGTTCCTCCAACAGGGTCATGTCGTATTTCCCCATGACCCAGGTGGGCTCCCAATAGTAGCCCACCCAGGGCTCTCCCTTTTCATAGGCGTCGGTCAGCGAGCTGGTAAGAGCCGCATCGGAACCGGGCCGGAAATAGCTGAAGTGCTTGTCCAGACCGTAGGTCTTCACCTTTTGTTCCAAAATTCCGTCAACTGCCCAGCCGGTGGGAGATCCGATAATCCGCGATTTGCCGAGGTTTTCCGGATCCTTGAAGAGATCCTTGTAACGAATCAGATCCTGGACCGTTTTCAGGTCCGGAGCCATCGGTTTGATGCCCCGCTTCTTGTCCCCCTTGATCATGTAGGTCGGCACGTAAAATCCCTGCCGGTTATCGTCAAAGTTGGTGGACACCCGTTCCACATTTCCGCTTTTCAAAATCTTTTCCCACTGTTCCTTCACATTGCCCGTCCAGATCTCCATGTACACGTCGATATCCCCCTGCTCCAAACCCGTCAGGGTGTTGGGGGTGGAGCCGGGTATCACGTCGGTCTTGAACCCGTACCCGTTCTCAATGATCGCCTGTGCCACGCTGTTGTGAAAACGCAGGCTGTCCCAACCGGCATCCGCAAAGATGATGGGATCATCCTGCCCCTGCTCCAATTCCGGCGGCGTGGCACATGCCATCATCGAAACGATAAGTATTGCCGAAAGGATTCCGAAAATCCATTTCGGCAACTTTTTGTAAAAATTCACATTAACAACCTCCTGTTCTCGAATATTATAACATAATAAAAAAATTTGATCGAAACGAGGGGGCGGCAGGATTCCGCCGAGGATGTGAAATAGACGGTGAATGTCACGGACCAGTGCAGAAGATGCCGAATTCCCCCGGATATGGGCGGATCTGTGGATGAAATAAAGCGGCAAACGGCAGGAGCTGGGCCGCGTTTTGTCACGCCAAAAAAAAACGGCTCCGGCGGTACGGGTGACTTATGCCGATATTTGGAATGCGCCGCCGGAATGCAAAAAGGTTTAAAGCGTTTCAACCTGCTCTCCATGAAACGGCCGGGGGGCGGCGCTTTGTAAGACAGTCCGGCGGAGAGGGACCGCCCCGGCGCTGCAAAGACGCAAGGCGAAATGGCTCAAAGCACTCTGCGATGAGAATACCTACCGGCTCCGCTGAACTCGAAATTCCGGCCATGGTGTACCTGCGCGGCCGCCCTCCGGCATGGAGGAGAGGTGCAGCTTCGGGTACACTTTCACCTCTTGCAGGGTGACCAGCACGCTTTCAGCGCACACGAAAACACCCCGCGTTCTTCCGGTACCACTCCCGGAAGTAATCGGGGGGTGCTTCTCGCCGGCATCTGGGATTCAAGATGTTTTTCCCGGTGTTTGCGGCGTCCCCGCGCCGGATACCGACCGGCACGTACTGCAGGGGCAGACCCGTCGCACTTGGATCGGCTGCGGCCGCGCGAATTCCGAGGGAAGCGTTCCTTGCATCGACAGCAACGTTTCAAGGTATTCTCTCCAAGAAAAAAAGGCGCCGTTGCGCCGTTACATTTGGATTCTTTGTAAGAGATCTTGAAAGTCTTCATCGTCGATGGGGACTCCGGGGCCGTATTTGAATCCATAGCATGGCACATCCCCTTCCCACCGCTCGATGTCGAACAACTCTTGGATGACCGCTTTCACACACAAGGGGATGCGAGCATCTTCCTCCCCTTCAAACTCGTAATAGAGATAATAAATGAACTTCTCTCCGGTGCGAATTGCATCCAGGTACTCCTTCACCTTTTGGACCGCCTCTTGGGGTTCCCCGCTCAAAGCGCCGTTGTCGCAGGTGATGGTGACGGGAACATCCCCCATCTTGCCGTAGCCGGTGAACCGCCCCTTTTTGAACATCGCCTCTCACCTTACTTCAACGCCCTCAGAGAAGGTAGAATCCGTCATAATACTTTTCTAGCTCTTCGTCAGTCATCTGCTCCAGTTTTTTTCGGATGTTTTCATCTAACCCCGCGGGATAGGCGTAAGTGGGATAGCTTCCTTCCCACCTTTCCACATCGATCGCTGTGTCAATGGCATATTTGTACGTGAACGGGTGCTCGGCGGTATGTTTCCACATCCTAAATTTGGCGAACCGCATGGGAGTTTCCCAGGTCCGGACTTCATCGATGAATTTCATGATCTCGTCCACGACTTCCTTGGAATCACAGATCAGTTTCCCGTTGTCATAGATCACCTTGACGGGCTTGCCGTTCTTCTTGCCGTAGGCAACAAATCGGGGCATGGCGACTCCCCTCCAAGACAAGAAAAGACGCTTGGGCGTCAAAAGAAGAACTTTACGTTTTTATCTTTTTTTGATGCTTCTATCAGATGTTCAATTTCGGGGGGCAGGAAATCGGGAATATCGCCTTCTTCGTCGATCACTTCATCCAGCAATTCCGTCATGGCGTACCATGCCCCGCGCGGAGTATCAATGTCTTCGTGTCCACAACTAAAAGGTCCGCGTTGGATGACGTATTCTTTGTTTCGGACTTCCTTGATGACCTCATGGACCTCTTTTTCGACCCATTTGTTATCACTGGTGATCTTCCCGTTGTCGTAGGTGATGCGGACGATCTCGTACCCTTGACCATCCTCGTTTTCAAGTTTCCCGATGATTGTGAATTTCATATCCACACCCCGAGGTTTTGATATATGTTAATTTTATCATCCATACTGATCAACATCCATGGTTTCCGGCGAGGGGACCAAGTATGAATACATGGATTTTATCATCCAAGTGATCATACTTTTAAAGGATCTCGTCTCCATTTTCCCGCGGCATGTACCAGCGAGGGAATCGGTCTAATTTCCACTCCTCGAAGAAGCTTCCTTACTGGTGTTCGGTCCAAGCCGCCTTTTATAACACTATCAGCAAAGTCCATTTCCTGGCTCCCGCAAATGCCGCAGTTAAACCCGGCGCGACAGATACAAACCGGCAAGCGAATTCATGCACGCCGCGAAGTTTGGGACTTACTCGCTGTACCCCTTCCCGGATCCTTCTTCATAAGCGGAAATCATGGAGGGGAAGAGGTTCCACTGTCTGGCCTTTTCCGGTTCCTTTTCCCTCTCCCATGTGACTTTCAGCGCTATTCGTGCACTGTTCCACGACCTTCATGCAGGCAGGATTGGACATGGAAAGGAAGAGCGGAGAACAAACTTCCAGTTGCCAAAGGGCGGAAAATGGGCCATCAAAAGAAGAGCAGGCCATCTGGGGGAAATCCGATTAAAGAATCACAGGATGAAAAAAGCCCCAACCCCTTTCTGCGGCAACCAGCCTTCCTTCACACCGGCCAGGTGATGTGTCGAAAATGCCCGGTGCCTTCGGTTGCTCTCCAGGCGAAAGCAAGGGGCAGGCCGGACCACCGCACATCGGATGCGCCCGTCCTTCATCCCCCGAGCCTTTCCCACTCTTTCCGGGTGATCCGGTAAACGCAGACATCGGGCACACCGCGAAACGTCGTCTTTTTCCACGTATGCATGCCGTTTTTCTCCGCCACGCGGCGGGAAGCCCGGTTGGGAGACTGGATCAGGGAGATGACCCGGTCGACGGGCTTCCTGCGAAAGGCGAAGTCCCGCAGGGCCCTTGCCGCTTCCGTGGCCAGCCCCTGTCCCCGATAATCCCGGTCGATCAGATAGCCCACTTCCAATTCCTCCACGCCGTCCACTTCCTGGGTCATGAGTCCGCAGCGCCCGATCAGCCGGCCGCTTGCCTTGTGGACGGTGGCGTAAAGGCCGTGCCCCCGGAAGGGAATCACCTCGTGAATGTGGCGGTGGAGCCAATCTTTCACCTCCGCATAAGCGGGCACCCGGCCGCTGCCGATATACCGCATCGTCCCGGGCTGGGTGTAGATCCGGTACAGATCGTCCAGATCGTCCACCAAAAAATGGCGCAGAATCAAACGGTCGGTTTCCAAAACAATCTCCATTTCCCCGATCTCCTTTCGGAAAACTTCGCCCTTCTCCCCTCTCCTCCCGAAATACCGACGCGATCCGCAAAAATCAAAAAGCCGCGGGAAAAGCCCGCGGCTTTTGCACGGGAGGCCGAACTCATCCCGGTCGGTTTTTCGCCCCTTCCGATCCCTACAGTACCCCGAACCGCTCGTCCCGCAGGTCGGTGATAAACATGTGCCCCGGGGCGTGGGTAATCATGAGATCGGGTTTCACTTCCATCGCCACCGCCTGGGGCGTGACGCCGCAGGCCCAGAAGACGGGAACCTCCCCCTCCCGGATCGTGACCGGGTCCCCGAAGTCGGGACGGCTCAAATCACGGATCCCGATCGCCTCCGGGTTTCCGATCTGCACCGGCGCCCCGTGGACCGCCGGAAAGCGGGAGGTCACCTGGACGGCCCGGACCACCTGCTTTTCCGGAATGGGACGCATGCTGACCACCATCGGTCCTTTGAACCGCCCCGCCGGAACGCACGGAATGCTCGTTCTGTACATGGGCACGTTGCAATTCTCCTCGATATGGCGCACCGGAATGCCGTTGGCGAGCAAAGCCTGTTCAAAGGTGAAGCTGCACCCGAGGAGAAACGCGACCAGATCCTCCGCCCAATGGCTTCGGATATCGGTCGTCTCCTCCACCAGTTCCCCGCGCCGATAGATGCGGTATTTGGGCAGATCCGTCCGCAGGTCGGCCGCAGGCGCCGCCATCCGGGGAACGGGGGAACCGGGTTCCGTCACGTCGAGCACCGGGCAAGGTTTCGGATTCCGCATGCAAAACAGCAGAAAATCGAAGGCCAGATCCTTTTTCAGCACAACCAGGTTGGCCTGGACAAACCCCCTCGCCAAGCCGGAAGTGGGCCGAACCCATTCATTGCGCCGGAAGAGGGCCCGCAGTTCGGCGGGGGACATGGCGGCAACATCCATCTTTCTCTCCTCCCCGACCAATGGAATCAGTCGAACAGCTTGGGCAGCTCCGTAAACAGGGTGACCCCGCCCAAATAGGACATGACGATGACAACCAGAACGCCGAAGACCGTCAACCACACCGGATGTTTGTAGTTGCCGACGATCGATTTCCGGTGGGCGGCGATCAGCATGATCCCCAGAGCGATCGGCAGAATCAAACCGTTCAGCGCTCCCACCAGGATCAGGGTTTTCACGGGACGGCCGACGGTGACGAACACGAGGGTCGACAGGATGATGAAGGCGATGATCAGCCCTCTGTGGTGCCTGTTCAAAGCCTTGCTGAAGGTCCGGATAAAGGAGACGGAGGTGTAGGCGGCTCCCACCACCGACGTCACCGCCGCCGACCACATCACGATGCCGAACAGCTTGTACCCGATCTCGCCCGCCGCCAGCTGAAAGACGGAAGCCGGCGGATTGGCCTCATCCAAGGTCAGCCCTGCCGCCACCACCCCCAAGGCGGCCAGGAACAGGATGTAGCGCATCAGGGCCGTGATCAGAATGCCCGATATGGAGCTTCGGTTCACCTCGGGCAGGGCCTCGATTCCCTTCACCCCGGCATCCAACAGGCGGTGGCCCCCCGCAAAGGTGATGTACCCGCCGACCGTGCCCCCGACCAGGGTCACGATCGCCATGAAAAAGCCCGCCCGGTTTTCGGCCGTCATCTCGGGGACGAAGGAACGGACCACCGCTTCCCCCACCGGCGGGGCCGAGGTGAACATGACATACAGGGTGAGGCCGATCATGACAAATCCCAACACCAGCGCAAAACGGTCCATCGCCTTCCCGGCTTCCTTCGACAGGAAGAGGCCGACGGCGACCAGCGCGCTGATGACCGCCCCGATCTTGGGATCAACGCCGAACAGCACGTTGAAGCCGAGGCCGGCTCCTCCGATGTTTCCGATATTGAAGGCCAACCCGCCCAGCACCACCAGAAACGCCAGGAGATAGCCGAGCCCCGGCAACACCTTGTTGGCGATGTCCTGGGCCCGGCTTTCGGATACGGCGATGATGCGCCAGATGTTCAGCTGGGCACCGATGTCCAGGAGAATGGAGGCCAAAATGACAAACCCAAAACTGGCCGCAAACTGCGCCGTGAATACGGTGGTCTGGGTCAAAAAGCCCGGACCGATCGACGAGGTGGCCATCAAGAAGGCCGCTCCCAGCAGCAGACTCCAGTTGAACCGCTTTTTCACGATGCTTTCACCCTCTCCACCCGCGGCAATTGTCCAGAACTTCCGAATTCTTTTCAACCCTTTTCCGATGCCCGGCAAAACCGCCGCAATTCGGCATTTGCAACGATACAGTATTTTATTGATAAAAATTTCAACAAATTTACATATATTCTGCTGAAAAAAGGAGCCTCGGATCTCTTTCTCCGCAGGCGGCCATTTTCATATATTATAGAATACTTGCATGCCGGATCAATAGGAAAAAAGATACACGGGGTGCGGAACATGATTTCCTTCGGACCTCCAGGCCGCCTAAACAAAAAAGAACCGGGCAACGCGGACCAGGCGTCCCGCTCCCTTCCATCTCCTCCCCCAGGCCCTTTCCGCGTCCGGTGCAAACTGCCGGGCATGTCCCCCGCGGCCGCAACGCGTCACGGCACATCGCAAGGGGAGGATTGGAGGCTACCGCCATCCTGACCGGAATGCATCCGTTGTCCGCCCTTTTATCGGGAGTTGGAGCCGTTTTTCCGAAGCATGCCCTTTTCCAACAAACGGACCAGCTTTTCGTAATTCTCGATGTCTGTGAAGGACTGCAGGGGATAAACCATCTTGTCCGGAAACTCCCGTCGGATTCTTTTGGTCAATTTTTGATGGCAGATGATCAGGTCCGTCTCCGGGGGAATTTCGTCAATGGACGAGTTGTCCACCTCGATGCCCAACCCCGACTTCCGCAACTGCTTTTTCAACATGGCCGCCCCCATCGCGCTGGAACCCATGCCGGCTTCACAGGCAAAGATGATTTTTCGAACCGAAGCCACCGCCTCTTCGGGTCTCAAGGGGTTCGGTCCGTCCTCCGGAGCGGTCTGGATGGCTACCGATGTCTTTTTCGGTTTTTCATGAAACTGATCCATATTCTGAAGGGCGATGATCTCCCCCAGACGCCTCCGGTTGCTCTTTTTCGGCGAAGTGGCGGAAAACCGGCTCAACAACAGGGAAGAGGCCATGAATGAAACCAGGGCCGAGATGACCACCCCCGCCAATACGAAGGGCATCTCCTCCTTCGGTGTCAGGCCGAGGATCAAAAAGATGCTTCCGGGAGAGGGCAATGACACCAGACCCACATCAAAGAACTGGAACGCGGCGATCCCCGCCGTGCCGCCGGCCACGACGGCGGGCAGCAGAACCGGATTCATCAGCACGTAAGGAAAATACACCTCGTGAATCCCGCCGAACAGATGAATGAACGAAGCCAGTTTTGCGCCCTTCCGGTTCTCCGCCTTCGCCTTCAGCCAGTAAGCGGCCAGCATCCCCAGCCCCGGCCCCGGATTGGTCTCCAACAGAAAGAATATGGATTTCCCGATCTCCTTCACCTGTTGAATCCCCAAAGGAGCCAATATGCCGTAGTTCATCACATTGTTGAAAAAGAGCACCTTCCCCGGCTCGATGATCAGGGCCGCCATCGGGAGCCAGCCCGAATGGATGACGGTCTCCATCAATTCGTTGACCCGATGCACTCCCGCCGACAGCGCCTGACCGACGAACAAAAAACAGACTGCGGTGAGCACCACGGCCACCCCAGCAGCCGCCGCATTGGTCGCCAACAACTCATATCCGATGGGAATGCGTTCCTTTACGGCCTGATCCAACCGGTTCATCAACCAACCCGTGGCCAGACCGATCAGCATCGCCCCGAGAATGTTGGGAACGGAGCTGGCAAGACTCAGCCCGAAGGTGACAATGGACGCCACCACCGCCCCCCTTTGTCCCCCCAGCAATCTCCCGCCCGTATAACCCAGCAGAATGGGAAGCAAGGTTTCATAGATCGGGCGGACCAGCAAGATCAACCGGTCATTGTACCACCAGCCGTAGATCCCGAAAACCGCCTGAATGATCCCGACGGCGATGATCACCGCAATATTTTGGTAGATCATCGCACTGAGCAGCTGGCCGAGCTTCCTCATGGGCCATGAACTCCCTTAAGGCAGACGTTGGTTCTCGAAATCAACTCCTCGGACAAAAGAAATTCCAGGCTTTTTCTGATTTTTTTGATCGATCCGCGTTTCAACAGGGCGACAAAATCGTCCTCGATCAGGGCGGCACTGATTTGACCGATCAAATCGATGTGCTCCTTTGGGGCGGTCGGAGGTGCCGCCAACAGCAAAAACGTGGAAACGCGCCGTTTTTCATCGGCGTCATTCCGCCAATCGACCGGGGATGAAAGCCGGAACACCGCCATGAGCAGTTCGCTTACGCCTTCCGATTTGGCATGGATCAGGGCCAAATCGTTGATGATCAATCCGCCTTGCGCCTCTCTTTTTTTTATGTCGCGGCATAACGCGCGAAGGTCCCGGATTTTGCCCCAACCCGCAAGCAGCAGACACAAAGACTCCAGCACCGGTCTTGAAACGTTTACCCCGTCGAACACCTGAAGATTGCGCAGGATCTGCATCATCCCCTCGCCCGATCGGGCCAAAGACAAAGCCGAAGGGGACGGTTCTTTCGCCTCCTGAACCGGAAAATCATCGACCCGCATCCGCGACAAGGTCCATTCGATGGCGGCCAGATCCTCCTTCTGCAGAAAGGGGTGAACGACCACCACCCGGTGGTCGTCGGCAAAGGAGATGGGCACCGTGGAAACGATCAAATCGATGTGCTCCTGCTCCGACAACCACTTTTTCAGTTCCGTCACCGAAACGATCCCGACAATGTCCAGATAGGGCACTTCGTTTTTCAGCCGTGCGGTCAAATAGCTGGACGTGCCAAAGCCGCCGGCGCAAACCACCACCGTACGAAACCTTCTTCCTTCCCGCCGGCGGATCAGGGCGGCTCCGACGTGCAACGCAAGATATCCGATTTCATCGTCCGGCACGGCATAAGGAAACTGTTTGGAAACCGCCTTCCGGCAAGCGTCGAACACTTCGGGATACCGTTCCCGGATCTCCTTCAACATGGGATTGTGGATTTGCAAGCCATTTTCCAGCCGGCCCATGGCGGGGATCAAGTGAGCCAGCAAACCCTCGAACAGGATGGCGTCCCCCAGCAACGGCACGCCCAATTCCCGCTCGACGGACTGGATGAACTGTTGTGCCAGTTCAAACATCCGGCCGCTTTCGGGGGTTTCCATCGGATGCTCCTTGCTTATGGCCGCGCCGGAGAGATGCAATGCGATATATCCGATTTCCATTTCCGGAATCGGAAGGGAAAGGGCGCCCTCCAGACGCGACGCGATTTCCCTGGCCAGGGGAAGCATTTCCATCGCTTCGGAAGGAAGGTTCCGCGACAATTCCCCTTCATATTTCGCGCCGCGCTTGATCCGCTCCACGGCCAAAAGGAGGTGAATCACCAGGTTGACATAGCCTCGATCCGTCAAAAGAATGGCATCGCAGCCGTCCAGCACCTCCCGGACAGCCCGTTCAACGGCCCATATATGCTCAATGTCAAGAAATTTCAGCAGCCGGTCACGCACCAAAAACCCCAACGGATGTTGGGAAGCTTGCCCTTCATTTTGAAAAAGGGCGAGCCACTCTTCAAAGGTCGTCCCCTGGTGAAGAAATTTCGAAAGGGCCATCCGCTTTTGCTGCTCCGTCCCTTCCAGAAACACTCCCCATCCCGGTTTGCGGATCAGTTTCAAACCCGCTTCCGCAAACCAATGTTCCAGCTTGTCCAAATCGAGGCTGATCGTCGCCTCCGTCACGTTGTACTTGCGGCTGAAGGCATAAAGTTTGACGGGTTCCCCGGCGAGAAGCAGGTCGAAAATCAACCCTTCCTGCCTCTCTTCGGGGGAATAGAGCCGATACTTTTCCATTTCGTTCAACGATTTCAGCAGCCGCTGCTTGTCCTCTTCCCGGCCCTCGATCGCCATGCCGGAACCCGTTTTTCTGACGATCTTCAAGCCGTGGCGGGAGAGGATTCCCCTCAGGGACTGGATCTCCCTTTGAATCGTTCGAAGGCTCACCTTCAACATGTCTCCCAACTGCTGATCGGATACGAAAGTGGGAGAAAGCAACAGGATCTGAAGCAATCGCCTTTGCCGGGAATGAAGCATGGACTTTCGCTCCTCTCCCGTTTCCATCCGGTTTTCGCGTTTTCCCCATGGTCTTTCTTCTCTGCCGAAGCCTTCTCCTTGTGCGACGCCGCAAATTCCATAAATTGGTCTTCGCTCGTGCCCCCAACGATGTCATAAACATCCCTCCCGGTCCCTCGCCCGGGACGGCAAGATGCGGCTTCGAAGTGAGGCGTCACCGCCTCCAGGCGGCGAAATGTTTCTCCACCTCTTCAAGGGTGGGCAAAGCCGTCATCGCCCCCTTGGCCGATACCGCCAGTCCGCCGGAAACCGCCGCAAAGGCCGCAAAATGCTCCAGCTCATCCAAAGAATAAGAGGACGGATCCGCTCCGGACAGGCTCAATCGGTAGAGAAAGCCGGAAACAAAGGCATCGCCGGCGCCCGTCGTGTCGACAACCTCGGCGGGGAAGGCCGGAACATGCCGGAGCCCTTCGCCATTGACGACCCAGCACCCCTTTGCCCCGAGGGTGACCAGGAGCGCCTTCAACCGGTATTTTCGACGGAAGGCGACGGCGGCCTCCGGAGTCCCCTCTCCCTCCAGAAACGCCAATTCGTCTTCCGACACTTTCGCGACATCCGCCTGATCCATCATCGCCGCAATCGATTCGTGCGCCCGCTTACGGTCCCCCCACAAATTCATGCGGATGTTGGGATCGAAGGAAACCGTCACTCCCCGGGCCTTCGCCCGACGGACCGCCTCAAGCGTGGCCGTCCGGGAAGGCTCGCCGATCAGCGAGATCGAACCGACATGAAGGATATGATACCGATGCAGGGGCACGGCTTCCACATCTTCTTTTCTCAAAAATCGGTCGGCACTCGGATCGATGTAAAATTCAAAAAAACGCTCCCCGGCGGAATCCAGTTCGACGAACACGAGCCCCGTCCTGGCCTGATCGGTTTGGGTCAGGTAGGCGGTTTCCACTCCGTAGCCCCGCAAGGTTTCGATGAGAAAGTTCCCCAGGATGTCCCGACCGACTTTTCCGACAAAGGCTGCGGGCGCCCCGAGCCGCGCGACTCCCACCGCCACGTTCGCCGGAGCACCCCCGGGACATTTTTGATAAGTTTGCTGGTCCTTATCCAGCGGAATCATGTCCACGAGGGCTTCTCCCAGGGTGAGGACTCCCTTGCCCATGGGCGACCATACCTCCTTTCAAGAAGCAGCTGGGGAGGAACAAAGGCAGACCCGGTCCTCCCCAGCGTCACACAGGACCGGGTCCGCCTCCATCCCATTTTAAACGATCTGTCTCCCCCTTTCGAAGGCCGTTCAGACCGGAGCAGCCGACGGTTTTTTTCGGGGAGGCGCGGAGGCCCCTGCGCGAGGAACCGGCCCGTCGTTGTGCCATATGCGCACTCCTTCCGGGAATCGGCGCCCGGCGCCGCCATTCCCTGTGCCGATCCCCAATCCGTCCCCGCCGTCTTAAAGCCCGGGACACACCAAAACCTTGATGTCTTCCGGGGGCTTCTTTTCCCGCATGTAGTCCGCGAAGGATTCGAGACCGATTTTTTTCGTCACCAGCGCCCCCACGTTCACCCGCTTCTGTTCGATCATCCACAGCGCCTGATAGAAATTGAACATCAGCGCCATGGAGCCGACATACTGCCAGTCCTTGTGGTATATGTCGAAGGGATTGACGGAGATCCGCGCATCGGAGGGAGCCACGCCGAACTGCAGAAGGCGGGCACCGGGTCCGGCAAAACGGAACATGCCTTCAATGACGGCCGGAATCCCGGTGGCATCCACCACAAGATCAAAACCGTCGGGATATCGGGACTCCAGGCGGCTTTCCAAAGATTCTCCGCCATGGTACACGGCGTCGGCACCCAATCTCTTCGCCGTCTCCAGTTTCTTTTCCGCGATATCCACCAGAACCACTTCGGAGGTTCCGCTCGTTTTCAACGCCATGAGCAGCATCAATCCCATCGGGCCGCCTCCGAAGATCAATGCTCTTTCCCCGAATTTCGGCTGAATCCGGTTCAATGCATAGGCGACGCAGGACAGGGGTTCGATGAGCGCCCCTTCTTCAAAGCTGATTCCCTCCGGCAACCGGTACAAGTTTTTGGCCGGAACGCGGACATACTCGGCGAAAGCGCCGTTCATCGTCACCCCGATCGCATTCCAGCGCTTGCAGTGATTCCAGCGATGGTTCCGGCAATGGACGCACGAGCCGCAGTAAACGGACGGATCGACGGCGACCCGTTCCCCCGGCGTCCATTCGTCGACGCCCTCCCCCACTTCATAAACGGTGCCGGAAAACTCATGCCCGCCGGCGATCGGATACGGAGAGATGAAATCCCCCTCGAGAATGTGATAGTCGGTCCCGCAAATCCCGCAGCACTCCACCTTCACGATCACTTCGTCGGGACCCGGTGACGGAATCTCCACTTCCTCCACCCTGATTTGATGCGGGGAGACAAAAAGAGCCGCCTTCATCTTCGGCATGTGAATTCACTCCCTTCGTGAATTCTCTTCAAGGTGCCGCAGGGGATCTCCTTCCCGGCTTCACTCCGGCAACCCGTTGGGATAGACAAACACCTTCACGCTTTTCTCCTTCTGCGTCCTTGCCCGTTCCAGGGCGTCACGGGTCCCTTCCAAGGGATACCGGTCGGTTACGAGTTCCCTGACGTCCGCCAAGCCGGAGGATAAAAACCGGATGGCCTGGGGATAGACGTTGGCGTAACGAAACACGCCGAAAATGTCGAGCTCCCGGTCGGCGATCAACGGCACATTCAGTTCGATCAGATCCTGCGGAGGGAGGCCGACGATCGAGAGTTTGCCTCCCCGCCGGACGGAAGCCAGCGCGGATTGGAGGGCCTTCGGATGACCCGCCGTCTCAAAGGCCACATCCACCCCTTCGCCGCCGGTGATTTCCCGGATCGCCTCCTCCGGCTGCCGTTCCAGGATGTGGACCGTGTGGGTGGCGCCCAATTTTTCCGCCGCCGCCAACCGCTTCGGCACCAAATCGGTTGCGATGATCGTGGATGCGCCAAAGGCTCTGGCCGCAACGACCGCCATCAGCCCGACAGGTCCCATGCCCATGATCGCCACCGTCGAACCGGGCGTCAATCCGGCGCGCCGGGCCGCGTGAATGCCGACCGAAAACGGCTCGATCAGCGCGGCCTCTTCGAAGGAAAGGTGATCCGGGATCGGATAAAGGAAATCCTCTCGATGTTTGATATACTGCACAAAGGCCCCGTCCACCGGCGGTGTGGCCAGGAAGGAAACATCGGGACACAAATTGTACCGTCCTTGCTTGCAGTAATCGCAGGTTCCGCAGGGAACGCCGGGCTCGACGGCGACGCGGTCCCCCACCTTCACCCGGGATACCCGCTCCCCCGTCGCCACCACCACCCCCGAACACTCATGGCCGAGGATGATCGGTTTTTCCACCACAAAGCGTCCGATCCTGCCGTGTTCGTAATAATGAACATCCGATCCGCAAACCCCGACCGCCATCACCTTGACGAGCACTTCGTTTTCGCCTACCTCCGGGACCGGCAGTTCCCGGATTTCGATTTCCCAAGGTTTGGTAAGCACCGCAGCCTTCATGACCTCCGGAATCGCTTCCCTGTTCACCGCAATCCCTCCGTTTCCATTAATGATTTCATTTCACGGCCCCCATCGACAGGCCGCGGACCAGGTATTTCCTCACAACCAGTCCGGCGATCACCATCGGCGTGATGATGACGGTTCCGGTGGCCATGGCCTGCCCCCAAGCGATGCCCTGCTGAGTGATCAACAGGGAGGCCGCCACCGGAATGGTTTGATTTTCGTGTCCGGAAAAGACGGAGGCGAAGAGGAAATCGTTCCAGGCAAACATCAAACACAGGATGCCGGTGGCCACCAGGCCCGGAGCGGCAGGCGGAATCACCACCCGCCAAAAGGCTTGAAACCGGCTGCACCCGTCAATCATCGCCGCCTCTTCCAGATCGACGGGAACCTCCTTGAAGAAAATCATCATCATCCACAGCGCAAAGGGCAAATTGAACGTGGTATAGGCAAAAATCAACCCCGTCATCGTCCCGATGAGCCCCAGGTGGGTAAACATCAGGTAAAGGGGCAGCATCACGGCGGGGATGGGCGCCATGCGCGTGCTGATGATCCAAAAGGAAATGTGCTTCTCCCCTTTAAACTTCCGACGGGCCAGGGCAAATCCCCCCAGCGTGCCCAACACCAGGGAAATCCCGGCGGAGATGACGGAAGCGATCACGCTGTTTGTCAGGTAGTGGAGGAATTTTCCCCGTTCGGAGAACATGTAGGCATAGGTGTCGAAATGGGGTTTGAAAAGAAATTTGGGCGGCATCGAAAACATGCCGGCCTGGGTTTTCAGGGAAGATAGCACCATCCAGAGGACGGGAAAGAGCGCCCATGTCAAAGCGATCCCCGCCAGGGCGTACAAAACCAGGCCGATCGCCAATTTTCGAAAGCGCGGGGCCATTCATGCTTCCCCCTTCCGCATGAACCGGACAAACAGCTGTCCCAGGATGATCGTCACAAAGAGCATGGTCAGACCCAGGGCGGCGGCCGACCCGAAGTCCTGGAATCGAAAGGCCACTTCCATCAGGTGAAAGCCGATAATCTTGGTGGAGTCGGCGGGGCCGCCCTCGGTCGCGATTTTGATGGTGTCGACAAAGCGGAAAATGTCCATCATGCGAATCAGCAGCGCGAGGACGACCGTCCGGGAGATCAGCGGGAAGACGACATGGATCAGCTTCCGCCAATAACCCGCTCCGTCCACTTCCGCCGCCTCCAGCACCTCCTCCTGAAGCGACTGCAAACCGGCGTACACGATGATGGTGATCAGGGGCGACCACTCCCACACGTCCATGAGGATGATGGCGGGAAGGGCCGTGGAAACATCCCCCAAAATCTCGGTCTCCACGCCGATCAGCCGAAACAGCCACGCGTACAGGCCGTACGTCGAATTGAGCATGAACCGGCCCAGCAGCCCGACGACCACCGGGGCGACAAAGAGGGGAATCATCCACAAGGTCAATATCGCGTTTCTCGCCCGCGGAAGCTGATGGATCAGCAGGGCCATTCCGACCCCGACCGCCATTTCAAGGGACAAACCGCACAAGGCGTAAACCGCCGTGCGGCCCCAGGAGGCCCAGAACGTATCACTGGTGAAAACGTTTTTCCAATTTTTCAGCCCGTTGAATGCCGGTTCGTCGAAGGACAGCGTGAAATCCATCATGCTGGCATATATCATGTACATCAGCGGAAAGATGCTGATCATCGCCAGCAGCACCAGGGACGGAAGCAGCATCCAGAATTCCGTCGACCATTTTCCCGGCCCTTTTTTTCTTTGGACGCGAACCGACGGGCTCGCGTCCAAAAGCATCGGTTGCTGATATCCGTTCTCCTTGATGTTCAGGCTCATCGGTCTCCCTCGATTCCTCTCAGCGCTTCAGTTTCCGGTCGCCTCATCCGATTTCTCCGCGATCGCTTTCACCGCTTGTTCCGGACTTTGTTTGCCCGCGATCATCTTGGACAGTTCGGTGAAAATGTAGGTGTCGATCTGCGGCCACTGGGGAATTTTCGGACGCATATAGGTGTTTTCCGGTTTCCACGCTTCCAGCACCGCTTTCATCGAAAGCAGGTTCGGCATTTCCTCGGCTTCTTTCGTCCCGGCCTCCATCCCCCTTTTCACGTCGGGAAGCGCATATACGGAGGAACGGGTCGGCGTCGAACCGCCCTGCTCGGATTTCAAAATCATGTACTGGGTTTGCGGAGACGTGGCCCACACCAGGAACAGCCAGGCCGCTTTCTTTTCCTCGTCGCTGGCGTATTTGTTGATGCCGATGCCGGTTCCGCCAAAGATGTTCGCGCTTCTGACCTTCCCCTTCGGCAGAATCGTCCAGCCGACCTTTCCGGCCACCTTGGACTTTTCCCCGCTTTCAAACATGGCGGAAAACTCGTGCCACTCGGGAGCCATGGCGATTTCGCCGGCGGCGAAGGCCTCGGCCAATCCGTTCCAATCCCAGGAGGTGCTTCCCGGCGCCGCCTCCTTCAACAGCTTGTTGTAAAATTCGGCCGACTCAAGGGCTTCTTTGGAGGTCATCGCGGATTTTCCGGGATTGCTTGTCCCGATCGTGCCCACATCCTTTTTCTCGAAATAATCTCCCCCGTTGGCGGCCAGAATGTTGCTGAAATCGCACATCAATGAATCGTACTGCTTGGCCTGGTGACCCGTTCCGTATTTCACCTCGGTGATGACGCCCTCTTTCACTTTTTGATTGATCCATTTGGCAATCTCGTAATATTGATCCCAGGTCATGCCGGGCCGGGGGGTCCAATCATACCCCTTTTCCTTCATGAACAAATCCTTGTATTTCTCGAACACATCCTTCCGATAGGCCAAAACCATCGTCGGATTGTCGTAGGGCAAAGCCAGCAGTTGCTCCTTGTTTCCCATGTGCCCGAGGGCTTCCAACTGGACGGGGATGAAATCCTCCACTCCCCCGGGAATATGGGGCATGGTCGGTTCGTTGTTGAACAGGTTCAAATCCACGAAGTGCTGGGAATACTTGGCGAGAATCTGGTAAGGATCCGCATAGATGACGTGGTATTTTGAGGATTTGGCATTGAAATCGAGGCTCACCTTCTCGACGACCGTGCCCAGGTCGCTCTGTTCGATGTTGACCTTGATGCCCGTCACCTTTTCAAACTTGTCGATATTGGCGGCAATGGCCGAAGAAGGCGGGGTGTTCTCGGAAATGACATTGATCTGGATTCCCTTGAACTGTTGCCAATCAAAGCCTTCAGGCGCCTGGATTTTGGGCAGCCCTTCCACCCATCCCTCAAAGGGGGCGTCGACCAATTTGTCGGGATTGATCTGGTCGGCGTTCTTGCTCTTCGTATCGATGCTTTCTCCCCCCGAAGAGCACGCCGTCGCCAACATGACAAGCGCCAAAAGCAATGCGCCTAAGCGGAAGGCTCTTCGCTTCTTCATCTGCTTCCCCCCTGGGTGAGACGAGTTGTTGACGCTTTCATTATAGATCGAATTTCATGAATCGACGGAATGGAGATGGCGCATCTTTGGCGCATGCGGATGTGACAATTCTTTAAGATTTCCCGCCGGGAAAACCGAAAAACCCTTTCACCGGAAACAAAAGACACGCCTGTCGCGTGCCTTTTCACTTATCGCTTGAATGATTCGCACATGCCTGCGCCAACTTTCCCGGCGGGACAGGGCATCCGATTTTCTTCATCACCGGATCAGCGAATAAAAACTGCTTCCGTTCTCCGGCGGAGGGACGGAAAAGAAATCAGCAACGGTGGCCGCGATGTCGGACAAGGTGTCCCGCTCCCCCACATCTCCGCCCCGCAGGGACTTGCCGTAGGCAAGCAGGAACGTTTTTTCCCGGGTGTGCCCGCTGTGACCGATGGTCGGATCGTTGCCGTGGTCGGCGCTGATCATCAGCAGATCCTCCTCCGACATCCCCTTGAGGATGACGGACAAAGCCTTGTCCACTTCCATGATCTTTTGCGCATACCGGTCCACATCCTGGGCGTGTCCGGCCAGATCCGTCTCCTGCACCGTGGCCGCAATCAGCCCCTCTTCCACCCAATCCATGGCCTCGATGACGGACCGCATCACCCGGTCCGTTTCCACCGCCGGAATCCGCCGGGCCCCTTCGCAGGTGATCACATCCTGCATCTTTCCGATCAGGCAGACCTCTTTCCCCGACTCGACGAGAATGCTGCTGACCTGGGTCTTCGGATTGACGCCGTACCCCATATGGCGAACCTGATACCCGCGCCCATAGACGCCCGATTTCGGCGAATTCACCCCGACGAGCCCGTCGGAGCGCCGCTCGACGCTCTCCCGGATCCGCTCGGGGGAAACCCCCTTCCCGCCCAGGGCGATGACGCGGCTCACTTTCACCGCCGAGCGGACAATCTCGCCGATCCTCAGGACCTCGTCGAAGGAAATGCGGTCCAGCGGCGCCGTCACGTTGTAAATCTGGCCGTAGTCGGTTTCGATGTTGTCGGCGATCACCACGAGATCATTGACCAGAAGATAGGGCAGCGCCGGATCGGGGACCTCCACTTGGTATCCCCGCTGGGCAAGGGCAGCGCGAACCGTCTCCATATTTTTCGCGAAGGGCTCCCTCCGGGGTTTTCGGGGAGCGGTGCCCATGATTTCCTGGTGCCCCGCATAACTGTCGGCTCCGTCATGCTGCAGGCGCAGGGTGCCGAATCCCGCCCTGGGTTCGCCGGCGGCCGGTTTCAACCGGGGATGGCGCAAAATGCGGTTGATCCCCAGCCATTCCAGCTGCGGAATCCGGATCTCCTTCGCCCGATCCAGGATGTGATAAAAGGTGTTGGCTCCCCGGTCCTGCTTGCGCGACGGAAAGATGTCGTCCATCGCTCCGACTCCGAGGCTGTCCAAAATCAGGAGGATCGCTCGCCGTCTGCCCATTTTTCCGCCTCCTCCGTCAACGGTTTTCCCAAGCTGTCGTAGATTGCCTTCAGCGACGGCCGCCCCCGCTGGATTCCCTCCACCAGCGCCACCTGACTGCGCGTGACAAAGATTTGGGTGCGAAAAGCGAAAACCGCCGTGTCCCCCACTTCGATCCGGTGACCCGTCCGATCAAGCGCCCCGTAGTAATCGATGAACTGGGGCGGCGTCTCCCGCACCCGAACCCGGCGGTCCATCATCCCGGGAAACGTCTTCCCGACGATCGCCTCCCTCGCCCGGGAGCGCCGGTAAAACCCGCCCCCGTACACATAGGCGCGCTCCCCGTCCAGATGGGAAACTTCGCTCACATACACCATGGCCGGCAATTCGGGCTGATCCCCCCGCTGGTGCAGGGGGGTCGTCCCGGTCAACGCATGGCCCGGCTCGCCGTGGGTCGCCCCCAACTCCTTCAATATCGGAATGGTGGAGACGCACGTGGCGCTGGGCATGTTGATCTGCTCCAGGGAGATCCCCAGCTCCTCCGACAGCCGCTCGGCGCAGCGGAGGACCGTATGGGCGTTGGCCAGGGGCTGGACATCGCCGCGGTCCGGATCGTACAGCAAACAGGGAAATCCCGTGACTCCCGCGATGCGGACGCCGGGCAAGCGAAGGATTTCCCGGGCGGCCTCGATCAACCCGCTTTCCCGGAATCCGCCCTGCTGCCCCTCGTACAAGACATCCTCGGGCCCGACCACCCGAAGCAACAACTTTTGCGTTCGGCCCATCCTTTGGGCCACTCGGGAAATTTGCGCCGCCTTTTCCACGGAATAGACGGTCACCACTTCCGGCCGGTAGGAAAGAATCTCCTCAATCATCCCGGAGGGGATCTGCACCAGGTGGCCCACATTTCCCAAGGGGATGCCCGACCGGCCCAGCAGGCGGGCTTCCCAGGGGTCGACGGCCACCGCACGCGGAATGCCGCTGGCGGCGATCAACCGGGCCACTTCGGGATTGCGGCCGATTTGTTTTGTCATCATGTAGAGCCGGATTCCGGCCCGGGCCGCCGCCCGGGCCAGGAGGCGGGCGTTGTAGGCAATCGCATCCAAGTCCAACACGTAGGTGTTCGGGGGAATGGTGCCGCTTCTGTGCAAGTCCACCGCCGCTTCAACCAGTGCCGGATTTCTCTTCAAGGTAACCGATAGAAACATTTACACCTCGCCTCTATCTTCAAGATCGCTCAGCGCCTTTCTCAAGATCTCGATCACCAGATCGGCCCCCGAGCGCATCGGATTGATGCGGACAGCCCTTTCCGCCAGCTCCGGACGGCTTTCCAGGAAACTGCCGGACACCCGGTACACCATGGGAAGAATCTCATAACGGGATTCCGCCCCGACCGGATAGATCGCCGCGCCGTGCCGCTCACAGGCCCGGATCAGAGCGGGGGCGATCGGCCGCCTCAACTCCGCGATCACATTTTTGGATTGGGCATTGGTGATGTACGCCCGTTTCACTTCCGGAACGACTCCGGCGTTGAGCAGCTTGCAAAGCCGCTCCGTCTGTTCGTTTTGCACCGCGAAGGCGACCGGCGCCAGCACGAGGGAGCGAAGAAGCTCCATCGCTTCGAACCCCTGCACCTGCCCGCCTCCGGAATAATTCCGCTCGTGAATTTTCCGGATTCCCTCCCCTTTCCCGACGACGATCCCGATCCCGGGAGGACCGAGCAACTTGAACCCGGAGAAACAGGAATAGCAGGCCCCCAATTCGACACCGATTCGCGGCACCTTCAGGGCGGTGTAATTGTCGTCCACGACGATGGGGAGATCGGGCCGCTCGGCGCGCACCCGCCGGATCACATCGCCGAGATCGTAATCATCCGTCGGCTGCTGACGGGAATGCTGGACATAAAAGAGGCGGCATTCCCTATGTTTCTTCAAAGCGTCCCGCAACCGGTCCGGATCGTTGTAATCGACGGGCACCGGATTGAGCCCCATGAGCCGCACCGTCTCCTGCGTGGTCTTGTACATCGGCCCCGTGTGGGCGAAGAAGGCATCCCCCGGCTCGAGGAGGACGCTCAGCGCGGAGCGGATCGCCCCGGTGCCGGCGCCGCGGACGAGGGCGCAGGCTTCCGCCCGAAAAAACCTTGCCAGCACCCGCTCCACCTTTTCCGTCTGGAGCGGGCGGCCCGGTCCGGGAACAACACCCACATCCCCCTGCTGAAAGAACTCCCGCCCCGTGAATTCCTCGGCAATCAAGGCGGTCAACTCAAATTGTTTCTGCTTCGCCTGTTGGATGTTCATCGTCGTCAATACCGGATCGCCCATCGCAACAACCTCCTAAAAGGACAGGAAACGGCGCGGATTCTCCACCAACATCGTCTCGATCTCCCGCCTGGACACGCCGCCATCCAGCAATCTCGGGATGAACCGGGTGAAAAGGTATTCATATCCGAAACCGCCGTTGACCTTCAGATAGGATTTCTTCGTGATGTCGCAGGACAGCATCAGCTGTCCGACATACCCCCTGTCCAGCAGATACAACAGATCGGACAGCCGCTCCGACTCGGGGCGGTAGTTGTTCTTGCCGATGGTGTCGAACTGGATGTAAACCCCCGCCTTCAACATCGTTTCATACTCCGCGCGGTTTCCGTTTAAATCCTGGTGGCCGATGGAGACCTTGGAAAGGTCCGCCCCCAATTCGTCAAACAACCTCACCTGCACAGGCCCCAGTGTCCCCAGCTCGCAATGGGTGCTGAGGGGAGCTCCCGTCCGCTTTTGGGCCCGGGCGGCGGCCCGGAACACCTTCTCCTCCTCGGCGGTCATCTCGTTCAGGCTGCTGCCGATTTCGGCGATGATTCCGGCCCTCACCCCGGTATCCCCGATTCCCTCCGTCAGTTCCCGCACGAACAGCTCCTCGATTTCCTCTTCGCTTTGCTCTTTTACTTCTTCCGGGTAATAGGTCTGCTTGTAGTAGCCGGTGGCCGCCACAATCGGAAGGCCGTGCCGTTCGGACATCCGCCGCAGGGCTTCCACATCCCGTCCCATGCCGCGATTCGTCACCTCGACGATTCCCCCGCAACCCGCCGCCTTCAGCCCCTCCAACTCCCGGTCCATTTCCTCCGAATCCGACAGGATGGGGTCGTCATCCCGCCGGATTCGGGACAGGTCCAGAACCAGGTGTTCGTGAATCATGGTCGGACCAAAAGATTCCGGGGAAATGTCCCCGGTGACCGTGCGAATTGTTTTCGTCATATCCGATCCCTTCCCGATGAAATATTTTCCGCCTTGCCCTTATTGCGGCGGCGTCATCAATCCGGCGAAGACCAGCAGATTCGCGAGGATCCCGACGGCGACGGCGCCGACCGGCCCGACGGCCATGCGGACGATCGGCCGCCCCGCCGCTTCGTTCAGCAGATAAAGGCCCGCGATGAAGAAAAATCCGAAGCCGGGAGCCATCGCGTTGGCGGCGTTGGCGCCGCCGATCAGCAGAGCCACCTCCAGAATGCGGGTCATCGCGGTGCGGATGTTCTCGCCGGACTCCCTCACTCCCGGATACTTATCCAGCAGGCGGGCGATCGAACTTAAAAGCAACACTTCGATCATGATCACGATCGCTCCGCCAATGCCCGCCACCCAGACATTGGGCGCCAACAGACCCACGACGAACACCAGCGTAAATCCGACCGGTCCGTACACCCCGGTGGCGATGGCCGTGCTGGCCACCAGCGGGATGAATCCGATGGCCCGGGCCAGGGCCGCGATCGCCGCATCCGTTTGTTGCCCTTTGGCGAGCAGGTTCAGGGAGATGGGATCGCCGGCGATGATCAGCAGATTGGTCGCCATGGAGATCAATCCGCCCATCACCATGAAATAGACCACATGTTTCCGGATCCGGCTGACCCGGTCGCTGAAAACGGCGGCCAGATCCACCCCTTCGCTGACTTCCCCGGACTTCTGCCGGACGGCGAAGACAAACAGAAAGATCATGCCGACAATCAGCGCAATCCCTTCCTGGTTCAAGGTCACGGCCGTACCCTGAAAGGTCAGCAGGCCGCTTTCATTGAGCCAGACCGCCAGCTGCCTCACCAAGACGGCGGCCAAAAAGGTCCAGACGCCTTTGGCCACGCCAAACTGGAAAGCCACCGCCAAGGCGGGAAACACCATGAACATGACAACCACGGGAGCCCCGACTTCCCCCATCGGATCCAGAACGTTAACCGGAAGGCTTTCGAACAGCTTGACAAACCCCTCCAGTCCCATCAGCAGCGCCGCGCCGTATGCCCCGCCGAGCAGGGCGGCCACCGGGGTTCCCCACCGGTTGTTCGGCGTCGCCAGGCCGATGATGTCGGTCCCCAGCAGAATGCTGTGAATCAGGATGATGCTGGCGGTCAAAGTGAAGGGGATGCCGAATCCGACCACCAGACCGAACCCCATCGCGAAGGCCGTCAGCGCCAGCTCCCGCCGGCTTAGGCGCCCTTCGATGTGTTCCGGCACGATCGGCCGCAATCCGTCGTTGAAAACGGCGATCCCCCGGTTTGCCAACACGGCCGCCACGGCCCCCACCAGCGCAACGATGATCATATTCATGAAAACACTCACCTTCTTCCGGGATTTTCGGATTACCCGACGTTGCCAACCGTCCGCTTATCCGGCCGCCCGGCGGCCGCATGCCAAAAAGCGCCGAACCGCACCGCTTCGGAGAATTCCTGTCAGGTCAGTTCCCGGATCGCCTTCATGATCATCGGGACGGCCAGCTCCTTGTGATCGGCGGTGAAGCCGAAGGCTTTCTTCCCCGCCCGGACCGCTTCGCGGATTTTCTCCTCATCGGGCTTGCGCCCCGGCATTGAGACCGTTTCGCATTTGTCCCGGCCGATGACGGCGATCGCCATGGCCAGCGCCCCGCCTCCGCCGGTGTGACAAGCCCCGATGTAATAATCGGCCTTGCCCGTTTTCACCGCCATCGCCGCCTCCAGATCCGACCGGATCATCGTCTCCACCCCCTCCGGACCGTGTTTTCGGACCAGCTCCTCCACCTCTTTCTTGTCCACCTGGCCGCCGATCACAATCTTCACGTTTTCTCACCCCTCCGTTTTCTGCAAAAGGGAAATATAGTGAATGATCAGATACCTTTTTTCCGCATCCGGCAAAGCCTTGCCCCACTGGCGCTCAATCCAATCGACTTCTCCGACCGCTTCCCGAAACCGTGAAGACGCTTCCACTTCCGCGAACAATTCCTTCGGAGGCGGATCGATTTCCTCACGGCGCGCAAGGCGCGTCAAAGCGGACGCGAGGTGCGTGGAAAACATGTTCACTTGTTCCGCCGGAAAGCGGCCGTGTCTGTCCGTCAGCCGCTCCACCGCCCGTTGCGCGATGTCCGCCGCCTCGGGGGTCACCACCCCGCCCTCGATCAAAATCTTGAATCGTTCCTTCAAACCATTCACTCTGAACACTCCAATATACAGGATACTGTATAATAACGGAAAGAAAACTTTCTCCTCACACATCCTATTCCCCGCCGCTCGTCAAAAGACCGGAGGGGAGTGCGTTTCCTTCACCGCACAAGGGCACCCCCCGTCAATAGCTGGCGAAACGGCGGCCCTGTTCCACATCCTCCTGTACGGCCCGAATCCGGTCCACCGAAAGATCGGCCAGCCTCTGTTCCACGATCTTTCCCTTCTCCTGATCGACAACCAAAACTGCCTCGCTCACCTTCTCGGAAAGTTCCCGGGCCCTTTCCGACCGAAACGGCCCGCGTCCGAACCGATCGGCGTACCGGAGCTCGTCCTTGTTCCAGACGGCGGCATCGATTTTTCCTTCCTTCAGCATGTCGAGCAGCTGCATGTAGTTCACTTCGACCAGTTCCACATCCAAACCGCGGCACTCATAGGACGTAAGGAGATATTGATCCGCCGAGGTAAAATCGATGCCGACGCGCATCCCGTCGCGGATGGTCGTTTCGCCGGGATCGGCAAAGAAAATTTCGTGACCGGATACGTAGGAGCCGGGACCCAACCGCTTCACGATGTGCAATCCCGGACGCTGCTGTTTGTGCAATTCCGCCGCCAAACCGGAAACCACCGCAAAATCGTATCGGCCCGATTGCAGGGCGTCGATGCGATGGGTTGAGCCGCGCATGAAGGCCAGATTAAAGGGGACATTGATTTCCCGAAAGGCCTCCACCAGACCGGTGGCCAGCCCCTCATACTTGCGCGAATAAGGAAGGGGCATGACCCCGACCACGTGGGACATCCCGGCGATTTCCCACAGGGCCTGATCGTCCTTGTGACTCAAGAAGGTTCCCAAATGGCCCCGGGACTCCAGCCGAATCGCGCCCATCTCCTCCAACAGCCGCAGCGCCCCCTGCACCGTCCCCCTTCCCAGGGAAAGCTCACCGGCGAAATCGCTGATCCTCGGAATGCGCTCACCCGGCTTGACGGACAGGAGACGACGGGCGATCTCCCTCGCCGCCAACCCGTTTTTGGTATACATCCGATCCAACAACGCCATGATTCCCTTCCCGATATTTTACAAAATACGGTTTTTTGTATTCACTTCGAATATACCATTCCCCGCGCTGGCATGCAAGAAAAAATTCGTCCGGACAAAAAGCCCGAAGCGCCGCTTCCGCCCGCTCCGATGCTCCCGATCGCCGGACGGCATGAAAAATTTGGATCAAATCCCCTGGACCCGGTAAAGAACCGGCCGGGCGAGCGCCACGGTTGGTGCGGCCTTTCATCCCGGGGACCAGACGGCCAAAAAAATGCCGACCTTCCTTCCGAAGGTCGGCAATGAGCCTTCCAAGTCATTTCAGAATGTCGTGGTCCACATACCGCTCGCCGTTCAATTCGCTGATCACGTTGATCGCCACTTTGGCCCCGTCGCCGGCCGTGATGATGGTGTGAACGCTCACGCCGGCGCAGGTTCCGGCAGCCCAGATCCCCTCGATATTGGTTTTCCCCTCTGCATCCACCTTGAGCACCTTGGGAACCCGCGGCTCCGTTCCTTCCTTGACCTCCACGCCGATTTTGCCGGCCAGGTCCGTGGCCAGTCCGGTCGCCAAAATCACGTGCTTCGCTTCGAAGGTCCCCTTGTTCTCGGTTTCGATCGCGAAACCTTCGCCCTTCTTCTCGATGTTGACCACCGTATCTTCGATGATCTCGGCGCCGAACTTGGCCGCCTGCTTTTTCCCCGTCTCCACCAAATCGGGGCCGGTGATCTCCATCACGCCGTAATGGTTCTCAATCCAAGCCTTCTTGGTAATGCTCTTGTCGTTGTCGAAAACCACCGTTTTCTTTCCGGCCTTCGCGGCAAACAGTGCGGCACTCGCTCCGGCAGGTCCGGCTCCAACGATTGCAATGTCATACATCGCCGCTCTTCTCCTCTCTGATGGTTTTCCGATGTAAGGGATTGACATGATTTGATTATAATTTTTCATTACTTTTTAGTCAAGGAAGTTTCTTACCACAGAGTGGAATAAAATGAAACGGAAAATGGGACGGGAAGGGAACCCGTGAAAAATCCCCTTCCCGAAGACCGCTCGCCTCCCGCCTCTCACCAGGGCCGCACCGGGAGGGCGCCCGGAGCGGGATGGAGGATCATATCGGCCAGCGGCACGGCGTAGGCGATGATCGAGAGAACGACCGACACCCCGATCCAGACCGACCAGCGTTCCAGTATGCGCGGCGGCTCCGACGCCCTCTCGTACACCACGCCGATCGGGAACTCGGCCGGCCGATCCGTTTTCGGCGCGAAAAACCACAGGTGAATGAGGATGTAAACCGCCAGCAAAATGGCCGCAAAGAGAAGGATCCCGCCGACACTGATCAGCTGCAGGTGGGGCATCCAGCTCGACACGATCTCGTGCCCGCCGTAGGTGGAAAAACTGGATCGCCGCGGCGCTCCCATCAGTCCGACGACATGCATCGTGACCGACATGAGCATCATGCCGACCGTCCAGATCACGGTCTGAATGATGCCCAACCGGTTGATGGCCGGCGTCAACCGCCGGTGGCGCAGGATGGGAATCATCCAGTACAGGGCGGCGAGATAGGTGAGCCCGACGGTGGATGCCATGGTCATGTGGAAGTGGCCGGTGACGAACCACGTATTGTGCACCAGCTGGTTCAGCTGATAGCTCGCCAGGATGATGCCCCCCGCCCCGCCGAGAATAAAGATGATCATCGCCATGAAGGGCGTGAAAAACCGGACATCCCCCCAGGGCAGCTTTTTCACCCATCCGAACAACCCCTTTGCCCCCCTGGCCCGTCCCGCCATCTCAAAGGTGCCCAATATGGAAAAGGCGGTAATCAACGTGGGCACCACCACCGCCATCGTCAGCGCCACCTGAAGGAATTTCCAAAACGGTTGAATGCCCGGATCGGTCAGTTGGTGGTGAAAACCCACCGGAATGGAGAACAGGAGGAAAAGAATAAAGGTCAGACGGGGGAGAGAGCCGCTGAGAATCTTGCCGCCGATGATCTGGGGAATGTTCACATACCAGTAGATGTACGCCGGCAACAGCCAGAAATAGACGAGCGCATGTCCGAACCACCAGAACAGCGTGCGGCTGAGCGGGACGTTGACGCGGTCAACCCAGCCGAAGGACCAGGGAATCAGCTGGACCACCACTTCGATCGCCACATACAGGCTGGCGTGCAGCCACAGGATGACCGTGGCCAGGGCCATATAGGCGAAGAGGGGAGAGCTTTCCCCCCTGTTCCGGCGCCGCCAATGGACGTAATTGATGATGACCACGGCGGAAGCCACCCAACTGCCCACGACCAGAAGGGCCAGCCCCACGTAAAACCAGGGGGAAGCCTGAAGGGGAGGATAAAACGTGTAGAGGACGGTGGCCTCGTTCATCAAAATGTGCGCGGCGGCCAGCAGGGTGCCGAGCGTCATCATGCCATATCCGATCCACGCCCATTTGCGGGAAGAGGAAACCAACCGACCGTCCAGGGTGCGGGCAAGCCCCGCGTACAAGTAGCCAAAAATGAAAAATGTCGTGAAGACCAGGGCCAAAAGCACTCCGTGCAACGTCAACATTTGATAATAATTGATCCCCGCGGGGAGCCGGATCCAGCCCGCCCGTTCCATCACCTGGAGCAATCCGGCGATGGCGCCGATCAAAAGCGCTCCCACAGACACCCCGACGTGGGCCAGAACCAGGCGCCGATCCCGCTCATCGTAGCGGTGCTTGGCCAGGGTTTCCCCCTTCTCCGTTGCGGCCGTCGACATAAAAGTCACTCTCCTTTTACATAAATCGTTCCCTGCATGAGATGGTGTCCGGAACCGCAATACTCGTGGCAAAGAACCAGATACTTCCCGGGTTTGTCAAAGGTGTAGGTTTGCTTGGTGATGTGTCCCGGCTCCACCATCATGTTCACCGTCGTTCCGGGAATGTAAAAGCCGTGAATGACGTCCCTGCTCGTCACCCGAAAGTGAACCTTGGCCCCTGCCGGCACCGTCACTTCCTTCGGATCGTATCCGAAAACAAACGACACGGATGTGAGAACATACTCGTTGGGCCCGATCCGCTCCAGTCCGGGATTGTCAAAGGGCGGCGTCCGGGTCACTTTTTCGGGCTCCACCGTCCTTTCCATCCCGTCCGTCGGATGCAGTCCCATGGAAAATCCCATATACCCGGTGATGAGCAAAAAGAGGAGCAGCGTTCCGATTCCGATTCCGAGCCAAAGGCGTTCATAACGGGGGATATCCATCGGTTTCTTCCTTCCTTTTGAAACTGTTCGCTCCTTACAAAGCCACCCGAAGGTACAAGAAGAAAACGATCAGCCAAATCGCCAAAATCAACCCGCCGATCAGCAGAACCGACACAAAGGTGCCCCGCAAATTTTCATCCTTATTCTTGTCCCTCCGATGAACCTCATATTCCGGGGTGCGGGCCATCTCCGTACATCCCCCTTTCGGCTGAGACTTTCCTGGTCCCCATTGTTCGTTGTGACGGGCAATCTTATACCAAAGCCGTGCCAACGGGTCCGAAGCGACGGCACAAAAAAGGGGCGCACCGCTTGTGCAGCGCACCTTAACATCCGGGAAACATTTTTCACCGGGGGCATTCGGGGGACGTTTCCTCCCGCCACACCGCGAAGATGCGATCCTCCCTCGGACCGCGGCAAAAAAACAGGCGACGGGCGTCGCTCTTCGCCCGTCGCCGAGCCGTCCGGGAAAGTTATTCCCGGGGATACCTCCGGAAGTTGACATGCTTGAAGAGATGGATGTTTTTTATGGAGCCGTCCGGCTGCCGGCGGCTTTCGTAGCGGCGGGCCGTCGTCGCATAGACGGGAATCCGCCCTTCCCGGTGGCACCAGGACACCACCAGATACACCGCCCCGAATTCCCCCTGCACGAGGACGACGTCCCCCGGACCCGTTTCCCGGGACAACCACTCTATCACCGGTTGAATCCATTCCCGGGGGAAGGCCCCCTCCGGCGGCACCTGGGACCACCGGGACTGAAGATCGTCGGGAAGGGAAAGAAACGTCCCGATGCCCCACTTCTCCCGTGCTTCCTGCTTCTGTTCTTCCGTCAAGGCATGGGAAAACAGCAAAGCCATCCGCTTCAAGGTCTCCACGCTCCGATCCGGTCATGATGAAATTCGGCCCATTCAATCCGCGGCTCTTCGGTTGCGGGCCGGACTCTCCACGTCTTCTTTTCGGACAAAAGCGAAGAGGCGGGAATCTCATCATCGCCGCTTTCAAAAACCATTCGTCATCACCGCATCGCAATCCTCCGATAACCGGCCAGCCACTTTTTCATTCGTACCCTTCCCTTGACAGCCCGGGGAACTCTGGGGTACGATTTGATCGGTTGATCAAATTTTTGTTCAATCGACCAAAGCGCCGGAAAATCGGTCCGTTCCAAGGGATTTCCTCCCGAAGCGGGCGGGGATACCGCGCACCGCATTCGCTCGGCAAATATCCATGAGGAGGGGTGCGTCATCGACGGCAGAAAGCGGACGTTCATCTCCGAAGCGAGGCGCGAGCAAATCATGCAGGCCGCCATCCGCACGCTGGACGAAATCGGCTACGCAAGGGCGAGCCTCGCGCAAATCGCCAAACGGGCGGGAATCAGTACCGCGCTGATCTCCTACCACTTCGCGGACAAGCTGGACTTGATGAACCATCTTCTGATCAATTTGCTTCAGTCCACATCCCGATACGTCACGGAGCGGGTCAATCGGGAACAGACCCCCGAGCAAAAGCTGAACGCGTTTATCCGGGCCAGCCTCGAATACTTGCGTGACCACCCCGACCGCAGCATCGCCCTCATCGAGATCATCTTCCACGCCAGGACGCCCGACAACGTCCCCTATTACCGGATGGATGACGAGGATGAAGACCCCCTGTTGCAGCTCCTCCGGAACATTTTGCGCGAAGGACAGCAACAGGGAGTGTTTGGAGATTTTCATCCGGACGCCATGGCCCATTTCATCCAGGGAGCGATCAACGAATACATGCTGGACAACTCGATGGCGCGCAGGCTGGATCTGGACACCTACAGCGACGAGCTGATCCGCATCGTCAACAGAGCGGTAAAGAAAAATTCCCGTGGCTGACCCTCCCCATCCGGGCCGCGGCCGAAGGCCGGCTCCCGACCTCGCGCGCGGCATGATGCTGCTGGTCGCGCCGGCTCACGCCCATCAGTGCCTGAAGCCACCCGGGCACGTCATTACGGACGGGGATCGCATCGTCGCGTATCTCCGGCAAATCTTCATCGACGGCCGGGCGTTTCCCGCATTCTTTCTGCTGCTTGGATACGGTTTGGTCCAGATCATACGGCGGTGCAAGCAAAGGGTGAGGATTTAGGTGCCATCCGGAGACTGCTGAAAAAACGGGGATGGTGGTTGCTGGTCATCGGGTTTTTGCACGCCGTCACCCTGTTTGATTTCACCATCGGCATCTGCGGCTTCGCGACCGTTCTGCTCATCGGCACCCTCCGCTGGTCGGACCGCACCGTCAAGTGGGGCGTAATCGCTTCGCTGGCGGTCGTGACCCTGCTCGGTTCCGCGTTTGTCCGCGCCGAATACGACTTGTCCCCGGGTGCCGAGACGGTGAAACCGGACGTGCGGGAATCCCTGTTCATGCGGGTTTTCCTGTGGATGATCCTCACACCGCTGATGGTCCATCATGTCGTTCCGGCTATGATCGGGATGTGGGCGGCCCAGCCCATCCCGGAAAGCACCGCCGGCTCCTCGCCCGAACGGCGGCCATCGGCCTTCGCCTCCACAGCCGGCGCCATCCCCCTGGCGCTGATCTCCTCCGGCTTCTGGGCCGATCCGCCGACCGTCGCGAAGACGCTGGTCAGTTCCTTGCACACCGTAACCGGGTACGTGGGCGGGCTCGGATGGGCAGCGCTGATCGGCTGGACGGCGGCCCTGGTCGAGGGGAAACCGCATCCGGTGACGCGGGCCATCGCCGCCGTCGGACAGCGGTCCATGTCCTTTAATATCCTGCAGTCCGTCGCGAATTTTATCGCGTTTACACCGGACATCGGTATCCTCGGGAATCGCGCCGGACAGTTCGGAAGCGATGTCGTCGCTTGGCTGACTTGGATGGCTCCGGTTCCGGACGCGGAGATAATGCGCCGCTCCAAAACGCAGGGACCGGCCGAAGCGATGTTGCGGCGCTGGTATATGGAAAAAGGACAAAACAGACGGAAGGTGGGTTATTATGAAGACAGCAAGCCGCCATGGGATTACCGTCACGGGATATTCCCCGGGAGCCAAAATCGGAATGTACGCCGGCTTTGGCGCCGCCGGCCTTGCCGTCGGCTATATGCTGCCGCGTATAGCGGACTGGGCACTCCGGCTGCCTTGGTTTCCCTTCGAGGACACGGCTCGCCTCATCCATTCGCTGGACGGCCCGTATCTCAAGTGGATATTGGCCTTTCTCGGCCTGTTGGCGGGTTTCGTTCTCGCGTTTATCGCCGTCTGGGAGAGCCTGAAGGCCGCCATCTCCAACCATGAGGTATCGTTGGAACAAGGGGAAAACCGCCGGACGATCCCCAGGCGGGACATCGCCTCCGTGTTTTTGGACGGGAAGGAGCTCGTCATCCTCGGCACGTCCGGTCACGAGCTGGTCCGGATGCCCGGTGTGGAGCATCCCGAAGACCTGGCGGAGGCGTTTCAAAACCACGGCTACCCGTGGTCGGCGGACGGCGATCCCTTCAAGGACCGGTACCGGCGCTGGGTGCCGGATTTGCCCGAGCTGCCGCCTTCCGCCCACGCGCTGCTGAAGGTGCGGGAAAGGGCGCTGAAAGAAAAAAACAAGAAGGACATCGCCGAACTGCGCGAGGAACTGGCGAAAATCGGTTACATTGTCCGCGACGAAGGGGTCAACCAGTATTGGCGGCCGGTCGAAAAGCCCCCGGTGAAAAAATAAATCGGCCCCTGCATTGCAGCTAGGGGCCGAGAGTTGCCCATTCAGCGGCTCATCCGGTTCGGATGCAAAAGGGAATCCCTACAGCAGCCAAGGTCGCCCACTCGATTCCCATCCACGATTTCCTCTTTCAAACGGCTTTTCTTGGACACCGTTATCAAAGGCCCGGAGGACAAGTCTTCCTCCGGGCAGGACAACAAAGTGCGCCTCTCCTCTGCTTTACAACGCCTTTTGCAGCTTATAACCCAGCATGAACAGCCCCGCCCCTATAATGAGGGACGCATACAGCGGAACCGTCAGGACCGGACCGATCGGGGGAATGAGATAGATAACGGCCATAAATGCTCCCGTGGGCACGATCGCAAACAGCCCTGTTATGAGCATCTCCTCGGCTTTGCGAATATCCCTAAAGCAAGACCAGCGCATGTAGTGAAGGATCAGCAAAGCAAATCCGAAGCCAATCATCAGAGAGACGACGCTTTTAGCGACTACTGAGCCCACATGAACCTCTTGGATCCACGACCCTTTACCCAGCAGATACATGACCAGATCAAACCCACCAGAAAGCAAAGCATGGACGGCGAAAAAGTAGGCCGCCCCCATGGCGATCATCAACCACCATTTGGAGGGAATCAGTGCAGGCAGTTCACCCACAATCTGTTGCGCCAACCGTTTGGGATCAGGACCAAAAATCTCTTCGGCCGATTTGCCGGCTTTCTGGGCCTCCAGCAAATGGTTCAGCAGCTCCAACAAAATCTCCTCCGTCTCCCGCTCCGATTTATTATAAGACAGGCGCAGATAGGCCAGCATGTCCTCATACACTTTCCGGTTCTCTTCTGTCAACCCTTGGATCTTCTCGTCAATCTCTTTTCGTAAAGCTTTCTCATTCATCGTGCTGCTCCTCCTGTAGAAGTCTTTCAACCGACCGCATGACATCCCGCCAATCCCGCTTGAAAGAGGCCAGGGCCTCCTTCCCCTTCTCCGTCAATGTGTAATATTTGCGATCGGGGCCGCTGGGGGACTTGCGCATCGTCCCCTGGATCAGTCCCTCCTTCGACAGTCGCATCAAAGCGGGATAGATCGATCCTTCACTCACTACCAATCCGTACCGCTTCAAGGTTTCGGCCAACTCATACCCATAGACCGGCCGGCGACTGATGATGGACAGTATGCACCCTTCCAAAATCCCCTTGAGAATCTGACTGCGTAGTGACATCACCTCACCTGCCTTGTAAAGCAATACAGATGACCGAAGAAAAAACCGTCCCTTGGTCATGGATTTAAACTATCTTGTTTTACAATGTAGCTTAGCGGCAAGTCTCTGTCAAGAAAATGTCCAAACCATAGATTCTCATCGTCAGACAGTACTTCAGCATCCCACTCCATAAAGTCTCTTTTCAGTGCCGACCATTCCGGATAAATGCCCAGAGATCACGTCCCATGGATTATCTGCCCCGGATAATACCACATACTTCGAACTCTTTATAGATTGGTCGATATCCATCAATAAAGGCCAAAAAAAACAGCCCTCCAATCCGAGGGCAATATTACTCAAAAAGATCCCTACATTTCTCCTATGCAAGCCTTCTCAATCCAGTCCACCACCTCTTCAACACTTCGGGTGGAATAAACTCGATGAGGTCTCTTCTTATCAGCAGGTTTAAATTTCTCCAGGACAAACCGCCCCTGGGGGTCCCCGGCCGGTTCCCAACCCAAATGGATTTGTATACTGCTGTCAAAGGCATGTTTCAGCAATAACAGATCATCTGTCAAATACTCCCGCATCTCCTGTGGATCAGCCGTTTCCCAATCCATCTCAATGAAACGATTCTTTTCAATCTTCCAGGCATGGTATATTTTGAGGGGTTGTAATTGAAGGGAAGGAGTAATTTGTTCCAAGGAAAACGTGGGATCTGAAGAAGGAAGAATCCCCTGACTTACACCCCAGGTGATTTTGTCTATCGCATCGGCAACCTCATGAAGATTTCTTGTTTCTATTGTCAGAAGAGGTTCAAAGTCTTTGTACGTGACCAGATCGAGTATAAACTCACCTTTAGGGTCCGCTTCCGGCCACCAACCAAGGTCCAATGCATACTTCTCATTATAGAAGAATAACAGAATTTCTTTCGAGAATACGTCGAACCATCTGAGTTCATTATCAGGTGGCACCGTTTCAGGGTCGCAATCCATAAAGTAATTGGTTTCCAATGTCCAGCCCTGATGAATTCTCAAGGGATAATGTCTTAGTCTGCTCACTATTTACCACTCCTACATCAACTCACTTGCTTGTATGGGCTCCTTCTTCCAATCTACTATTATCCATTCCAGATCCGGTATCCCAATCCTTCCCCGAAACCAATTCATTGATATCACGGAGGATTCAAAAAGACCACGACTTCCCCCACCACCTTTCATCGTACCAACAAACAATGCCCTCCAATCTGAGGGCAATATTATCATAAATATCCCCTACATTTCTCCTGTACATGCCTTCTCGATCCAATCCACCACCTCTTCAACACTTCGCGTGGAATAAGTACGACGAGGCTTCTTCTTATCATCATCAATCACTTTCAAGATAAACTGACCCCGGGGATCCCCGGCCGGTTCCCAACCCAAATGGATTTGTATGCTGTTGTCAAAGACATGTTTCAGCAATAACAGATCATCTGTTAAATACTCCCGCATCTCCTGTGGATCAGCTGTTTCCCAATCCATCTCTATAAAACGGTTTCTTTCAAATATCCAGCCGTGATATACTTTGAGCGCTTGCAATCGAAAGGGAGGAGTGATTTGTTCCAATAGGATCAGAAGATGGAAGAATCCCCTGACTTACACCCCAGGTAATCTTATCTATCGCATCGGCAACCTCATGAAGATTTCTTGTTTCTATTGTTAGAAGAGGCTCAAAATCTTCCAAAGTGACCAGATCGAGTATAAACTCACCTTTAGGGTCCGCTTCCGGTCCCCATCCAAGATCCAATCCATATTTATCATTATATTCCATATATAGTATATCTTGCATAAATATATCGGTCCACATAACAGTATCTTCAGGTGACACCATTTCAGGATCGCAATCCATAAAGAAATTGCGCACCATCTTCCATCCCTGATGAATTCTTAAGGGATAATGTCTAACTCTACTCACAATTTTCACTCCTTGATCAGAGGAATTTCTCATTCACCCATTCTTTTTCTTCTTAAAAACCTCGGCTTCTTGTTCTTATCTTTAAGATATTCATTCTCTAATCTTTTTACAGATATCGGATGTCCATGTAACACGGGTGTATTTTTATCTTTCCTCAATTCAGCACGGATCCAGGTGGTTTCATCCCCGCCATCATATCCAACGGGCCTACGTGTATCATAAAAAAAGTAAACAACATTTTTATCCTTATCAACATAAATATATTCGGCTTTCCGTAATGCCTCTCTTTCCAGTTTTTCGTCATCAATATCAGGCAAATATTGTGCTGGAGGCCTCTTCCTTTCACTCCACCGTTTTTGCCTTTTTATGTTTGTAGCCGTGAAGGGTCCACTCTGCTTTCTCAATTCATTGTTAACTCGTCCTAATTGAAATGAGAGTTGCCTCAAACCATCAAAAAAGGAGCGGTACATCCTTCCTTTATAAGCTTTTTCAAAAACATAATATTCCGACAATACCATTGAATCAAAAAAGCCCTCCAATGAGAGGGCATGAAAAATCTCCGCAAAGAAACCGAGAACTCTCTTGCGCTGTTTCACTGGGCTCATCCAGCAAACAATCTCAACAAAATAACAAACACATTTACTGCAAACAGGATCGCTTGGGCGCCAAATCCACGCCAGGCGGAAAACCGGTGGGCAACGGCCAAACCTTTGGACAACACGATGATAAATACGATCTGGAGAATGAATTCGAATAATGAAAACAAATAGAATAAGACCGTCAGAAACAGGTTATTGGTAAGGGCCATCGTTTCCTCTAAAAACAATTCATGGCCGAATAAAAAGAGTAAAGGAATCCATAACAAGAATTTGGCGCTGTAGATCACGGTGGCCCACGCTACGGTTGTCCGGGTTTCCCGCCAAGTGCCCGCGCCCCCGAGGAGCCGGCTGGTTCCATGCACAATCAAACTGTATATCCCCCAATTCAATGCCCCGACAAGCGGGCCGATAATCACGGACAGGATCAATATCTCTGCCAAAGAAAATTTGTCTCCCATGTTGATAGATGATGCAATGTCCATCATCGAAATGATGCCGAACACAGTGATCAGCCAAAACATTTCCTTGCCGGAGGTATTCTCCAGTTTCTCCTCGATCACCTCACCGGTTCTGTACCAAATCGAAAACACAGGATTTTCACCCATTTTCACCCCACCTTTCAACCCGGAAAATAACTTCCAAACCAGGACACAAAGTAAAATAATAGATTTTTGGAACGGAACATAAAATCAAAACCAATACAAACCTTTCAGGCCAAAAATATGATACACATTCACTCTATCTACTAACATTTATTCTGTCAATTAATAAAATGTTCTATTGGATAGAAATAGCATCCGATGGCTCCATTCACTCAATATGACTGAAAGGGCGCGGCACATCCCTTTTTCCCGGGATGATGCCACGCCGCTTTTTTCCTTCCCTTTCCCCCCTGTCACGACAACGCCTTGGCCAAGGCCCGGCCCGCCTGCCTCCCCGTAAACAGGCAACCGCCGAGGAAAGTGCCCTCCAGGGCCCGGTAGCCATGGACTCCGCCGCCGCCAAAGCCGGCCACCTCCCCGGCCGCATACAGACCCGGCACCGGATTGCCCGAGGAATCCAGCACCCGGCCGGACAAGTCCGTCTGGAGTCCGCCCAGGGTTTTTCGGGTGAGTATGTGCAGGCGCACCGCGATGAGGGGACCGTTTTTCGGATCCAGCAACTTGTGCGGTTTGGCCACCCGCGTCAGACGATCGCCGATATAGTTCCGTGCAACGCGAATGGCGGCAATCTGCAAATCCTTGGTAAAGGAATTCTCAATCTCCCGGTCCCGCGCCCGGATCTGCCGTTCAATCTCCTCCGGATCCAGCAGATTCTCCCCCGTCAGCCGGTTCATGCCCTCCACCAGTTCCGGAAGGGTGCCGGCGATGACAAAATCCTCCCCGTGATCCAAAAACGCCTGAACCGGATCCGTCGGGCCGGGCAGCACCCGTTGCCGGATCACCTCCTTGAGGTTCTTCTCCGTCAGATCCGGATTTTGCTCGGAGCCGGACAGAGCAAATTCCTTCTCAACGATTTTCTGGGTCAGGATGAACCAGGAATAATCATAGCCCGTCTTCAAGATGGCCTTCAGGGTTCCCAGCGTGTCAAAGCCCGGCAGGTACGGAACGGGAAGCCGTTTTCCCGTCGCATCCAGCCAGACGGAGGAGGGGCCTGGCAGAATGCGAATGCCGTGATGGGGCCAGATCGGGTTCCAGTTTTTGATTCCCTCCGTGTAATGCCACATGCGATCCCGGTTGACAATGCGGCCCCCCGCCCGCTCGGCGATGGCCAACATTCGGCCGTCCACATGGGCCGGAACCCCGGAGAGCATGTTTTTTGGCGGCTTTCCCAACCAGGACGGCCAGTGCCGGCGAACGAGCTCCAGGTTGCCTCCGATGCCTCCGCTGGAGACCAGGACGGCTTGGGCATGAAATTCAAATTCGCCGATCACTTCCCGGGAGCTCGCTTCCCCGCGCTTGGCATCGCTTGGAACGAGGATGGAGCCTTTCACCCCGGTGACGGCACCGCTTTTGGTCACCAATTCATCCACCCGGTGACGCGGGCGGTAATCGATCAGACCCTTTTCCATGGCGGCCCGGACCCGCTGTTCAAAGGCGGTGACCAGGGCCGGACCGGTCCCCCAAACGATGTGAAACCGGGGCACGGAGTTGCCGGGACCGTCGGCGAGGTACCCTCCCCGCTCCGCCCAAGCGACGACCGGGAAAAAGCGGATTCCGTGCTCCACAAGCCACGCGCGCTTTTCCCCCGCCGCAAAGTCCACATATGCCTCCGCCCATTTGATCGCCCAATAATCCTCGTCCTTTTCCCGGTCAAAACCCGCGGTGCCCATCCAGTCCTGCCAGGCCAGTTCCCGGGAATCCTTGATCCCCAACCGCCGCTGTTCGGGAGAATCCACCAGGAACAGCCCGCCGAAGGACCACCAAGCTTGCCCGCCCAGCGACGCCTCCGGTTCCTGGTCCAGCAGGAGCACCTTTTTCCCCGCATCGGCCAGTTCGGCGGCGGCCACCAATCCGGCCAGGCCGGCTCCCACCACGATGACGTCCGAATCCATCGCGTTCACCCTCCGCAATTTTTCGTGTATGTTTAATCTTTTCCGACAAAATCGGCGAAACTCCTTTTTTTCCTCGGTGATTTCTCACAGGGAACGGTTTTTTTGCTTCGGCTCCCCGCTTCTGAAATAATAAAATTGGAGTGAAATTTATCCGGAAAGGAGCATCACACCGTGAAGGTTTTTGTGATCGGAGCCCATGGCCAGATCGGGCAAAAGCTGGTTCATCTGCTCCAGCAAAGCGACCGCTACACCGTGAGGGCCATGGTGCGCCGGGAATCCCAGGCGGAAAGCTTTCGGCAAGCCGGGGTGGAGGCGGTGGTTGCGGATTTGGAGGGGCGAGTGGAAGAGATCGCTTCGGCTGCCAACGGTTGCGATGCGATCGTGTTTACGGCCGGTTCCGGAGCACACACCGGTGCCGACAAAACGCTTCTGGTGGATCTGGACGGGGCCGTCAAGAGCATGGAAGCCGCAAAAAGTGTGGGAATCCACCGGTACGTGATGGTCAGCGCCCTCCAGGCCCACCGCCGGGAAAACTGGAACGAAAGGATCAAGCATTATTATGTGGCAAAGCACTACGCCGACCGAATCCTGGAGCAAAGCGGACTGACGTACACGATCCTTCGTCCCGGGAGACTTTTAAATGAGCCGGGGACCGGGCACATTTCCATCGCCGAAAATTTAAGCCGGGGAAGCGTGCCCCGGGAGGATGTGGCCCGCACCATTCTGGCGGTCCTGGATGAGAAACGCACCTTTCGCCGGGGCTTTGACCTCACTTCCGGCGACACCCCCATTTCCGAAGCAATAAAGAATCTCTGACGAAGATCCTTTCGGCCGGACAATAGAGAGCCGGGAATTAAGGAGGAAAATTTTCGCTCCACGTTCGTCGTGATCTTAAATCCGATGATGCCAAGGGAGGTCCGTTTACGAAGGACCTCCCTTTTCCATTCATCATCACAGGTCCAGGTCCAAGTCGATATCAGCACCAGCGGGAACATCCAGATCGATATCTTCTTTAAATCCCCAGTTGTTAAACTTCTCCCACCCTTCACGTGGACCGTACCGGATGACACAATAAAGCAAAATGAAAAGGAGCTTGAGAACGCCATATATCCAGACAAGCCCCCTCCATAAACCATAAAGTGCAAATGCGATCAGCAGAATGCCTATCAGGGCGTACACAACTTCCATCAAGGATGTTCACACCTTTTCTACAGTATGTAAATTCCGAAGTCACTTGTTCAGAGTCAACGTAACGTATCAAAGGTGATGCTTAGGCTTCCAAAGGCTTTCGCCTCATCGAATGCCGAGCGGGACCGGCGCACGTACTCACTCCGGCAAAGCCGCTGACCCATGCCTTTATCCTCGACAGGACAGGCGACAATGACTTTTTTTGCAACCGACAGAAACTCCAGAGATTGGGGTCTTCGGCAGCCCCCTATCGCGGGTCTCTGATTTGCCTTCCGACCGGAAAAACCCCCTCCTTACCTCGGATGAACGATTGGCGATGGTTCTTGCCAGGCGGGCGGTAGGCCTCCACTTCCCCGGGCGGCCGGCCATTTCGCCGAAAGCCTTTTCATACAGGAGATAGACGGGACCCCGTATCGTCCCTGGGCCAGCCGCTTATTCCCCCCGGAAGGCAAAGTAAAAAGTGCCTTCACCGTTCGTTCCGTCTCCGGCTGAAACCCATTTCATCCTCACCCCACGGCATCACCGGATGGGGCAAAATCCGCTCTCGTTCAACATCGATTTCCACCCGAAAGACGTGCGCCAGAAATTGCGCACATCCGGTCGATCCACGTCAGTAATCTGCCGGATCCCTTCGACAGCCTCCTGAGTCACTTCAGGTCGTCCCATCCGGAACAAACTCTCCGGACTTCACCCTTGCAAATAAACAAGAATACATGCAAACTCCTTTAAAACCCAGCCCAGTTGGCCTGATATTTCATGCTTCTCGTTTCCGGAGACCACATCCCCTGTCCTTTGCCTTCAGAGCATGAATCGCGCTTGGACAACATTGTGTCCCGAACAGATATATGTATTTGATCTGCAAACCTAAAGGGTGCACAAACCAAATCCCTGGGCGTTTTTGGCTCCAAACCCCGCATCAAGCCCGACCTGCATCAAAGCCGGATCCCCCTCCAGACGGAAACGGCCGGACCATGCCTTGATCACAGTCCCTTTGTATCTGAGAATGTGTAGGCGGGTTTTGCCCAACGGTTCGATTTTCGTCTTCTCACCGGAATACGGCTCTCCCTGGATCGCCTCCCACTTCCGCGTCAAATTTTCATGAATCAACTGCGAAAAGGATCGTTCCCGTGGATCAAAATAGCAAGTGTATCGCCCTCCCTCCGGTTTGTCGAAGGTGGAATAGACGGTGATGGGGGAAAGGGTAAACACCTCCACCGCCGACGAAGTGATTCGCGGTGATTCCACCTCCACCTTTTCCACTTCGACCACCTGCTTCCCCAGTTGCATCCGACCTTCCTTCGCCAACACCGAGGCCACTTGTTCGCAAAATTCCACCATCGGAGATGCGATCACGAGGCGGACGGGACCAAAAAAAGAAATTTTCCCTTTCTCCCGTTCCAGCCGGTACGAACCCATCAACCGGGAAAAGGTAAACAGCCGAAAAATCCTACCGCCTCCCGAATACCCCTTACCGTGCAACTGTTCCGCATACTCCGGATCAAGAATCTTGTACACTGCCGACTGAACCCAGTAGTTATACTGAATGGGCAACTGCAAGCCGTCACCGGCAAATGATAGCGTCAATGTAAGATGCATACCGCTCCCCCCTCTGGAAGTCGGTCAAACGGAAACCACCGAAGAGAAAATGCCGATGAGTACTTTTGTCATCCGGGGTAAAAACAAGCGGTACATCCCCTCCAATGTCCCGAATAATCATCCACCGACTTCCCAGATTTACTGCGCAACCAGCGGCAATCTACAGTTTCAATCCGTCACAGGTAAAGCTATCAACGTGAAAAAACCATAGATTGTACTCGATCCTTCATTTGAAGCAGGTTTCCGCCATTCGGGAAGACGACACCGTCAGCGAAATACGCCAAGGCCATTGGAAACTGAAGGAGGCGGCCGACAAACTGGAAAGGGGCGCTCAATTTTTGCGGAAAACCGCTTTGGCGGGATGAAATCCCTCCGAAAATTCAGGGCGGCGCACCCAAGAGGGGAAAGGGGCGCCGCACCAAGCCCGCGGAGAAAACATCCAGCTGCCTAACGCCCTTCAGAGATCCGCCCTGCCAATTCTCTTCCAACACTTTTTATATTAAGTCCAATCTCCGACAACAAAATGAAAGATACTCACCCTCTTTTCTATCACCCGGCAGCATCTTTCGCTCGAATTCAAACAATAAACCTCCCACCTTTACGATTCCGTTGATTTGATCGATGAGCCTGCCCTTTATATAGTAAGAAAAGTATTCCGGCTGTTTTTCGATTTTGTATTCATTGTCGTCGGCTCTTACGATATCTGTAGAACCAGAAATTAAATCGGTTGGCGCAACCGGAAAAGACTTTGAGAAACTTAGGGAGATATCTGTAGAACCATAGCAATGCATCGGTTCCCTCAACCGGCTGCCATTTTGATGCGTCAATGGTTGCGCAAAACACTTTAACTTCCGTTTCCAAAGCTTCTTTTGATAATCAATCGTTTTTGCGGATTCTCATCGAACTTCTCCCAACCATTTCGTCCACCCTTTTCCCCCATCTGGGCTTTTCAGTGCTCACTCATGTGTGCCTATCTCATCCCTTCCCGGTGGCAAACCGCAGGAGGAGCGAACCATCGGGCCTCGCCTGCTGTTCGATCAGCGACAGCCGATATGGCGGGAATGCAAAGTCGGGGTTGTACCCTTCAAAAACGGCCGGAGCCCCTTTGTTCCCCAGGACAAGGGGCAACACCTGGAGGTCCACCTCGTCCACCAGCCCGGCCCGCAAGAGCGCCCCGTTGAGGATTCCGCCGGCGGTGCTGACGATGAGATCCGTGTCGAATGTCTCACCCAGCCTGCGCAGGGCAAGATCCAGGTCCACCCGGCTCTCCCCCACGACGAGATACGGCACGTCCCGCTCGCGCAAAAAGGCCAGGTATTCGGCGGGCGTCCTTCGGCTGACGAGGACCAGGACGTGGTTGTCGTCCTGGTGGGTATGTTGCCAGGCCACCCGCCCACGGCTGTCGACGACGGCCATCCAGCGTTTGAAGCGGCTGATCACCCGGTTGGGAAGGAAATCTTCATAGAGCTCGTCCTCCGGCGTTGAAGGGACCGCATCGATCCCCCCTGCATCCCGGGCCACAAAGGAGTTGCTCCCCTCCAGGATCACCGGCGCGCCGTGGAGTGCCGCAAAGTCGATAAGCTGAAAACCCGCCTCCAGAATCGGACCCCACCGCTCGTCCTGCCAAGAGGGTACAGACGGCGAGACGGCAATCCGGCCGTCGAGGGTCATCGTATTGGCTGTGATAACACGCGGTCCCATGCGTCCAACCTCCAATGGGGACTATACAAATTCACTCCCCGTTCAGCTGTGAATCAAGTGAGCGGAGCTATCGGATAAAAGCTCTTTCCTGACGGGCTAAAAAGTCTTGAATCCGGATTCGCTGTGCCGGATGCAAGTCGAGGCGCTCCAATTCCTCCCTTGTGAAAAACCGGACCTGAACCGACTCCGAGCTGACCGACAGTTCACCTCCGACGATCCGGCAGGCAAAGCAAATGGAAAACTGCTGGCGCACCTCCCCGTCAGAAAAGGCGATCACATGCCCCGGATCGGAGTAAATGCCGGTGCATCGGAGGACCTCCACATCGAATCCCGTCTCTTCCTTCACTTCGCGGATCACCGCCTGTTCGACGGACTCGCCCAGCTCCATCGCTCCCCCCGGAAGGGACCACAGAAAATTATCGCTCCGCTTGTGCAAGAGAATCCTTCCATCAGAATCGGTCACGACCGCGGAAACGGCGGGAACCAAGGAATTGGGTTTCGGTGCGTCGGGCTGATGATAATAATCTTTTCGGGCCAAGGTATCCTCCTCCACGATCCATCTACCCGGTGAATTGTAAACCCCTTGTCGAAATCTGTGAATGGATATTGCAGTAGCTGCCGGAGCAAGAAAACGGGTGTCACACGCTTCCACTCGCGATGGTATACCTTTGAATGTGACGCCGGACTGCACAGTCTAGGTGGCAACTTCGGGTTTACAATAGACGTTTGATTTTCTACTAAAGATCTATTCAAGAACTCATTTATTCCCAGGATAAATCCTCGAAGAGCCTTCCCGTTTCGTAAAAGTGACGGAAGGCGCTAACGACTTTCGGAAAGTCAACAAGATGACAAAACACATCTGTGCCAACCTGTTTTATGTTCATGTGTATGAAATCCTCATGTTCGTCTATTAAATCTTGCAAGTCATCATTTTCATCTTCATTTATCAAGATCGCGGAATCCCCCTCAATCACACGGCCGCCTTGATTGAAATATTCTACGATGTACCGTGTTCTGCCCTTTATCACTTCTCCCCCACCCGCCATCAAAAATCCATCTTTCGACTCAAGATACACAGCCGTTACCCTTTTCCCATCCAATAGATACTGATACACCTCCTCCCATGTAGGATTTTCGATACTTTCCTGGAGATCCTCAATTCGAAGTAACCATTCCATCATCGATTCCTCGTTTCAGCATGAGTATATGTCTGTTGCACTTTTCCCACTTTTTGACCATCCCTTCCTTGCTTCCCTGTATCCACCCACATCCACCCAATACTTCCCCATATTTGCACTTCATCTGCTGCATCTCTTCTCCACCAGGAGGAACGTTCAATTCCTTACGCCCCTTCGCGACTTAAATTTGCTTTCCGATATTTCGGTACGGGATATGCTTTTACGATTTTTTCCCGATATAATTGCCCCATCTGCGGTTCATACCCTTTGTCCACGAGTTGTTAATAATCTTTGCACTCACAGGCAACCTGCTTTCCCCGAATCCAGCCAAAAAGTCCAGCTACAGCGGAGTCAGGTGGAATCTTCAAAATAAGAAGGGGTTATGCTACATCACCCCTTTCATTTCCCGGGAATTGAAAGCAGTTTTATTGGCCATCAAGGATGGAGAAGCTAAATCCAGCGTCTCTTTTCCGAGATAGGCGGCACCCTGCAGGATTTGTCCGGGGCTACACACTTTTTCGTTTTGTTCCATCATCCAGCAAGCCTGCTAGCCTGCTCTTTTTCTCCCTGACTCCATCTGGGATGAAGATGCGGAAACATTTTTCCGTCCCCGGTGGTGGAAGAGGATGCCCGTCCACTTCCGGGGTATCGTCCACCGGAGTTGTGCCGGATCGAGCAGAGACCCGCAAAAATTGAAAGTGTTGGCTGCTTCCGAAGGTTTGGTCCCCGGCATTTCGCTCGGCTGCCGAGCCAGGGACACACAGCGAGGCCTCGCTCCCAGCAGGCCATTTGGTTGCCATCAGTGTATGTGCATCATCTTTAATCCTGCAAAAACATGTTGGTGGCAGAAGGCATAAGTGCAACCTACTTCGAAGCGCAAAACGGTATGTCAACTGGTTTATGCTTGTTTTCATCCTCCGACATGACTCGAAAAGCCCGTCATATCAACAACATCTCCACTGCAAAGTCCCGCTAAACAATATGTAAGCAGATGAAACAAATTAGTCGTACTGACAGTTACCAACACATATTACATCTCTATTTTCACTCACCTAAATATTGATTTTTGAAGTTCAATAAGTACTCGTACCTCTCTCTAAAACGATATTTTTGAGAAATGGAATCACTGAAGGCGTCGGATAAACCTTTATAAAAAATGGTCGCCCCATCCAGCAAAGCTCTAATCAACTCCTCTCTGGGCAGCAACCACTTCCCGTATTCCCCACCCTCTCCAATTGTCATTAGCACCCATTTCGGTCCTTGCTCTTTAATATCTATCGGTACCGGTGAATCAGGCAAGTACATTCCTCCCGATCCTTTTTTTATAAAAGACTTAATGGCTCTAAACAAATAGTCCCAGTAATCTATAATATAATCTCCTAATTTTTCGGTCAGTATTGGTTGTCCAAAGTAAGACAGTTCAATGTGGCCTTCCAATAATCAAAATCCAGATAGGGTTCCGCTTTTTTCAATGTGGTCTTATCATCCATCGGGATCTCCACAGGGAAGGATGGATTCCTTTTTACGGGAAAGTAAATGTATGTCTGCACCTGAAACATTGGACCCTCTCCCCATCCAATCATCTAAGTTTACTTTCGGATAAAGTTGACCAGCTAACGCATTCCACTTGAGTAAGCCTCAATCTGAAACCCGACAACATATTATTTCAAACAACGATAACTCTCCATCCTTGCCAAATTGAATACCCCACTTAGCCCACTTATTAGGAATTCATTCAAGGGTATCTATCCAGACCGTAAGTGATTACTGTAACAATGAAATCAGGGGTGACATCTGCATCACCCCCTTCCTTCGCCAAAACGATTTATCGGCGATTGTTTCCGTCGTCCCTGCCCGGATAAGAACCCCTTTTGATTGTGGGTATACATCTGCGCCATATCCTTGGGACACAATTTTTTCAGGGTATCGTCTCCAGAAATTTTGCGCTATCGGAGATCGATGAAAACCATGTTATACCTGCTCAGTAAAAACCCAAGAAGGTTTCACCCTCATGATAATACTCCACAACGTATCTTTCCTTCGGGCAAAAGATCCAAGTATCAAAGCTAACGGATATAACATGATCGATGGCATTAATAACATTTTTTATAGATGTTTTAAGCATTGGATATGCTGTATTATCCCAGAAAACATAAACCGGCTCATTAACATTCACGTTATTTTTATGTAATTCCTCCAATATATCCTTATCTACTACAATATTCTTTTTCCGTACCATTTTGCTGAAATCGACTTTTGCCACAGTCGGATGGATAGGAACAATTTCTTCAAATTCCTTTTCAATCTCTTTTGTTTCTTTCTTAGACAAAACAACAACCTTACCTTCTTTCTTCAACGCCTCTATACATTCATCCAAAATGTGCATTCTCAGTTCTCCCTTATTAATCTTTCCCTATTTTGCCCTCCCTCCACTATAATTTACAACATTGTTCTTTTTCCAGATTCCCAATCCAAGTGCATCTCTTTATTTCCTTCAGCGGACGCTCATTTCCTTGATCGCTCGCTAGCCCTCAGTGGAAAATTACTTAATAGCTTCCGTCCTCCGTTAAATGGTCTATCTTCTTTTCAAAAAGAAGAGGGGAAGCACAAAGAATATCATCGTCCACAAGCAGGGTGTAGTTCGTGCATCAGGCGACGTCTGCGTCACCCCTTTTATTTGCCCAGGAATCGAAAACCGTTTTATTGCCCATCAAAGATTATTAGATTTCATCCTCATAATCTTCTAACGCACTCTCTAACTTATCTATCAGAAACAGATAGAAATTATCATAATACCTAAAACTCTCCCCTCCGAAATCCCAATCTATTACGGGACACTCCCCATTTACCATTTTATTTGTCTCCAAACAATAAACCCATTCATCCGCATTATATATTGCAACCAAGGAATTGGGCATCCCAATTTTTCTGTAATCCTTTGTTAATTGAACAACCGGTGGTTCAACACTTTTTGGCCCTATACCTATAATATCGATCCCTGCTATTCCACCATGACCATATTCCCGCAAAAACCATTTATAACTTTCCGGTAATGTTACATTAAGCTCTTTTTCCACTTCAACAATTCTGTTATCGTCAACTCCGCCTGTAATAAGACGGTCAGGACCATTATTTATTAATTC